>JAUTWX010000008.1 GCA_030838385.1 Acidobacteriaceae bacterium | reverse complement strand
AATGACGTCGTAGAAATCGCCGCCGACCTCGGTACAGGGGAGTGTGCGGGCGCGGAGCGCAAAGCCTGGGACGGCGGGCAGGTCGCTGGAGATGATCCGCTGCTGAATGGCGGCGGCGATGTCCATCTCCTTGCGCATCAGGGCGGCCGCTTGCTCCGCCTCCAGCATCCGCGCGTTTTCCACCAGCGTCGCCGCTTCGGTCGCGATGGCGCGCAGGATCTCCCGGCTGACGGTGCTGAGATTGCAGGACTGCAGACGGCTGTCCAGGTAGAGCAGGCCGAGCAGAGTGCCGTTGCTGCGGCGGCGCAGCGGGATGGCAATCACGCTGCGGAGGTCGTGCGCGATGATGCTCTCGCGGCCAATGGCGGCGCCCTCGCCGGTCGCGTCGCCGAGGATGTAGTCAAGGCCGGAATGCGCGGCGTCGCGCACGATGGAGCGGGAGATCTTCGAGTCGTCCAGCAGCGCGGAGCCGTCGCTGGCGCGGCCGATACGAAGCCGCAGGGACGCGGCATCGTCGCCCAGAAAGACAAAGCCACGCTCCGCGCAGGTCAGACGCAGCGCGTACTCGATCATGGTGCTGAGCACATCGTCCAGCACCTGGGTACCGTTGAAGCGCTGCGCTGCCTCCAGAAAGAGCGAGAGCTTTTCCAGGTCGGACCCGCTAACCTGGCTTGAAGCGCGCTCCAACAATTCGCGCGCACCGGTGGCAGTCTGGTGCCCCCGCGCGAACGTCTCCTCCTGTGCCGGACCATCGAGAAAAACCAGCGTCACACTGGACTGGCCCAGCGCGATGCGATCGCCGGAGCGAAGCCGCACGCGCTCGATTCGCTCTCCGTTGCGCAATGTGCCATGACGACTGCCCAGATCGCGGAGGTAAAGACCATCCGGCTCCGCTTCAATGCATGCGTGCTGGCGCGAGACCTGCGCGTGGGGCATGCATAGATCACTCTCGCCGCTGCGCCCGATGCTGAAGGGAAAGTACAGCAACGGATACGCGCGGGTGCCGTCGGCATCGGTGAGCAGCAGGCGCGGCTGAGGATCGTCTGTGGACATAAGGCAGAGCGGCGCACCAGCGGGCATGGGTGTCAGGTACGCGGGGGCAAGTGGCCGCAGTCTACATCAAGGGATGAAGTGCGTGTGCCGGAATCGTACAGCATGAAGAGGGCGACGCGCAGTGCAGGCTGCCGCCCGTGGTCTGCAATCAGGCAGCGACCGTGCGGGCCCGCCGGCGCTCACGGTCGATGCCGCTGAGCGTGTTCCACAGCGCGGCTGCGGTAGCTTCGGCGGTGTCCAGTGCGGCGTTTGCGTCTTCAGGATGAGCGGTCAGTTCGGTCTCGATCGCGGTGCGCCAGACATTCGCGTGGTGCACGTCGGCGGTCTGATGCAGCGTGAAGTAGCGCGCAGTCGCCTGGTCGGCGCCGTAGTGCTGCTTCAGTCCCTCGGCCTTGGTACGAGCAATGGCGGGAACGCGCGACTCATAGGTGTAGAGCGAGGCCAGCGCCGCCGCCGGCGAACCCTCCATCGCAATGCGAAAGTGGGCGATGAGCGCCGCCGTCTCCGGCTGAAGCGCCCGCTCACGTACCGCGGCGGAATCCGCTCCCATCCCGGCGGCGAAGTCGATCCATAGATCGCTGTGGGCACGGCCGGCGGGCAGGCCCTCCTCGTCAGCCAGGTTTTCCAGCACGGTGCGGCGCAGCGGCGCGTCCTCCAGATGGGTATGCAGCGCGCTCAGGTATGTCGGAAACGCGGAGACGTGGTGCCAGTACTCGGACGCGTATTCGCGCAACTCGTCGCGGGTAAGCTCGCCCTTCGACCAAGCCTGATAGAAGGGGTGCTGCAGCAGGTCATAGCGGGCGATGCGGGCATCCAGCGCGGCGAAAAACTCTGATGCGGCGAAGGGCTTTGGGGCGGCGAAGAACTCAGACATGGACGGCAACTCCTATTGGAATCGGCGGGTGATAAACGGATTGTAGCAAGCGCAGGGGTACCCTCGTGGGCGACCTCAGGCTCTCCATTTGTAGAAGTAGAAGGTGAGTCCATGAGCACCGGCGGTGATCCCGTGAAGCCGCTGCGCGGAGCAGTACATCATCGATCCCGGGGCTACCGGATAGGCTTTCGCTTCTACGGTAATCTCTCCCGCGCCCCCGGTGACCAGCATGATCTCTTCTTCGGGATGCTGATGAGGAGGATGCGGCACCATGCCGGCCTTTAAGGCCAGACTTCCGACAGTCAACTCACGAAGCTGCTCCGTGGAACCGTCGAAGTAAATGATGAGGTCACCGTAACTCTCGTGCGTCAGCTTTGCGGTAGCGCTATCGATGACGAGACTCGACAGATGACCCTGCTCTGCAGGGGCCAAGCGGGCGATGACGGGGAGCGCGGCCGCGGAGGCACCCAGAAATGCGCGTCGGTTCAGCATGGACGTATCCTACAGGCAGTGGCCGGAGCCTGAGCGCTGTATGCAACGGATCTCCGCGGAAATAAATAGTGAACCTTCAGGAGGCGCAGTATGAGCGCAGCAGCAGCAACCGCAGCCCCAATCGTAAAGCCCCACGCAACACACGCCGCGCGTCTGGACCGTCTGGCGTCGGTGGCGATCGAAGTGGGGCTGGGGCTGGCGCGAGGACAGGAGCTGCTGATTACCGCGTCACTGGACGCGCTGCCGCTGGTGCGGCGGATCACCGAGCATGCCTACCGAGCCGGTGCGTCACTGGTGACGACCTTCTACACCGACGATGAGGCAACGTTGGCACGTTTCCGCTACGCACCCGATGCGAGCTTCGACACGGCAGCCACCTGGCTGCAGGACGGCGTCGCCCAGGCCTTCCGCAACAATGCGGCCCGCATGGCGATTGCCGGCGCTAACCCCGCTCTGCTGGCGAAGGAAGATCCGGAGAAGGTGGGGCGCGCAAATCGCGCCTTTTCGAAGGCAAGCCGGCCGGCGATGGAGTTGATCACGCGGCACGCGATCAATTGGACAATCGTCGCCGCGGCCACTCCGGCGTGGGCGGCGGCCGTGTTCCCCGGCGAAACCAAGAAAGTGGCCATGGCGAAACTGTGGGACGCGATCTTTGCGGCGTCACGCGTGGATGCGCCGGATCCGGTGGCGGCGTGGCAGGCACACGATGAGGGGCTTCGCAAGCGCGCTGCTCTCCTGAACGAGCGGCGCTACAGCACGCTGCACTTCCGCGGGCCAGGCACCGACCTGCGCGTGGGGCTGGCGGATGACCACGTGTGGATGGGCGGTGGCACGACCGCGGGCAACGGACTGGCGTGCATCCCGAACATTCCGACCGAAGAGGTCTTCACCACGCCGCATTGCAAGCGCGTGGAGGGCACGGTAACCAGCACCAAGCCGCTCTCGTATCAGGGCACGCTGATTGATGGTATTCAGGTTCGCTTCGAGGGCGGCCGCGTGGTGGAGTCCCATGCATCGCAGGGCGAGGCGGTGCTACGCAAGATGCTCGAAACCGACGAAGGCGCGAGCCAACTGGGAGAGGTGGCGCTGGTGCCGCACTCGTCGCCCATTGCGGCAAGCGAGCTGCTCTTTTCAAACACACTGTTCGACGAGAACGCGGCCAGCCACATCGCGCTGGGCCAGGCGTACAGCACCTGCATTCGCGGCGGCGACACCATGAATGCCGCAGCGCTCGCGGACAAGGGCGCGAACGACAGCCTGATCCACGTGGACTGGATGATCGGCTCGGGCGAGATCGATCTGGATGGCATCACCGCGGCGGAAGCGACGGAGCCATTGATGCGCAAGGGCGAGTGGGTGTAGTTAGCCGGGGCCTTCTACATCCCCGCAGCGATCTTCTCCGTCTGCTTTGACATCTTTGCGGTGCGCTCGATCTTGTCCCAGTTGAAGGGGCGGCCGTCGATGGCGCGCTTGATGGTCTTGAACAACACGACAGAAAAGACCTGGCGATAGGCGAAGCGCTGCAGCCAGATATGGAAGAGCAGCCACCCGTCACCGCGTTTCGCGGGATGCCTGCGCTCCAGCGAAAACGCTAGCGCCGACGTTACGAAATCAATGATGAGGAAGGTGAGGAAGTAGGTCAGCAGTTTTTTGAAACCGGCGGCATTGGCCGTGTCCGGGTGGAAGTGCCGGTCGAGCAAATATTGGATCGTGCCATAGACGAACATCAGGTCGATCAGCGGCGACACCAGCGGCAGCAGGATCTGGAAGATGAGGATGTTGGGCAGGGCAAAGAAGCCCATCGCGCGGTTCTTGGTGAAGGCCTGCTTGTGCTTGAAGACCGCCTGCAACGTGCCGAAGGACCAGCGGAAGCGCTGCCGCATGAGGCCCTTCGCGTCGATAGGCGCTTCGGTGAAGGCCAGCGCCTGGTCCTCGTAGATGACCTTATAGCCCTGTTCGAGCAGGTTCATGGTGAGGTCGGCATCTTCGGCAACGGTGTTGATGGGATAGCCGCCGCCCTGCAGCGCTGCCTCCGTGCGCCAGCCGCCAATAGCACCGGGCACCACCGTGACAACGTTAAAGAGATCCAGCGCGCGACGCTCGAAGTTCTGGCTGGTGATGTACTCCAGCGCCTGCCAGCGCGTCCACAGATTGACTCGATTGCCCACCTTGGCGTTGCCGGCGACTGCGCCCACCTGCGGATCAGCAAAGTGGCATATCAGCTTCGAAACAGCATCGCGCGCGATCACGGTATCGGCGTCGATGCCGACGTAGTAGTCCTCCGTGAGCAGGCCAATGGCATAGTTGAGGGCCTCGGCTTTGCCTGCATTCAGTTTGCTCAAGACTTGCAGGCGACCCGCCGCGATTTCGTCGCGATAGGCCTCGCGAGCAACATCGTAGGTGCGGTCGCTCGATCCGTCATCGATGACAATCGCCCGCAGTTTTTCGTAATCGGAGTTGAGCACCGAGCGGATCGTCCGGACGATCACCTTCTCCTCGTTGTAGGCAGGAATGAGGACGGCCACTTGGGGCGCGAAACCGCCAGCCACCACCGGCACCCTGCGACGGCGCAGGCGATCGATGATGGCAAACACCCCGATGAGCACCAGGCGCGCGCTCATGAGCACGTCGCCGATGAAAAAGACCATGACGATGAAGCGCCCGACGAAGGAAAACAAGGTGAACGCGACGGAATCGACGCGCGCCTGCCAGCGTTGATTGGGCGTAAGCGGCGGCATGACCTCGGCCGTGGTCCTGCCCATCAGTTCGGAGACGGGCACGATCTGATATCCGTGAGCGCGCAGTGTGTCGATGAGCAGCGGCAGGGCGGCGACTGTCGCCGTGCGGTCGCCACCCCCGTCGTGCAGCAGGATGATGGAGCCGCGGAGCTGCGGGTTCTTGACGTGCAACTGTTCCATCACGCTCCAGGCGATTTCCTGTGGGCTCTTGCGCGGATGTTCGTTCCAGTCGTCGGTATCGATCTTGTTGCCGATGATGGTGTAGCCCATCTGCTGGATGTGATAGGCGGGCACAGCTTGATCGTTGGTATCGGGCTCCTGGTCGATGGAATAGGGCGGGCGGAAGTAGAGCGGCTTGATGCCGAGTTTGCTGGCGAAGAGGCGCTCGGTCAGGTTCAATTCAAGTTGCACCTGCCGTATAGAAATGGCGCTGATGTCGGGATGCGTGTAGGTGTGATTGCCGATTTCGTGGCCTTCTCGTATGTAGCGACGCAGGAGACCCACGTTGTCCTGCGCTTGCTCGCCGATCACCATGAAAGCGCCTCTGACGTGTTTGGCCTTCAGGATGTCGAGGATTTTGGGCGTCCATTTGGGATCGGGACCATCGTCGAAGCTGAGCGCGACCTTGTTCGGATGGTAGCCGTAGTATTCGATGGTGTACGGCTGCGGGTAAGTCAGCATGTGCTCGTCGGTGGCGGTCTGGTTTTCCCCGTCCATATCGACGGTGCGCGAGCCCGCATGCGGCATGCCGGTGATGCGCAGGATGTCGCCTTCGCCCTCCTCGTTGATGTCGTTGCCGGGCTGGATTTTTTCCAGAGTCGTCTGGATATTGGGAGTGCCTGGCTTGTCCCAAATGTTCCAGAGCGAGGAGTCTTCCGTACCCAATTGCCAGAGCGCGAAGGTCTGTATGCCCATCGCGCGTGCGGCGCGCATTTCGTTCATGGCGGTGACGGCATCCAGCATCCAGACCTGATGGCGAACGTGCTCGTCCTCATCGTCGTAGGCAAAATGCGGGTTCAATTCGTCACCCGCGAACGACACATTCGACTCCGAATCGCTGGCCTCCTGCCAGGCCTCCTGCACGCTGACGGAGCTGACGTCGATCACTTTCTGCGAGGTATGTCCCTTGGCATCCGGCAGCGGCATGGTCCAGTCATAGCCGTAGTTGGCTAGCGCGCAGATCAAGCGTTGTTTGGGCACGATCTTCAACACATGCTGCAGGTTGCTTTCAAACCAATCCTGTGCCGCGATAGGGCCGGGCGGCGACGTGTTCTCGTGCTGATCGTAGTTCATCAACACAACGCCATCGGTGTGCGCCGCCTCAAACGTAAGCATCTTCTTATCCGTGCTGACAGGCACGTTGATGTAGAGCCGCAGGTTCTTGGCGGAGAAATCCGCATAGAGCTCCGCCATGAGTGCCTGATAGCCGGCCTCGGCATTGTCCGGAATCTCCTCAAAGTCCAGCGATATGCCGTGATAGTCGGGGTTTGCGTCTAGAAATTTATCCAGTTGCAGCCGCAAGCTATGCCGCGCACTGGTATCGTTCAGCATGGGACCGATCACCGGATCCCAATCGTTGGTCATGATGTTGTAATTGTTGATGAGCGGAAAGATTTCCGTATCTTCGTGCGCATTGGCGATCGCCTGATGCACATCATTGTTCGGATCGACCCCGTGGACGGTCCCATTGGGATCGACAATGCGATAGGTGTGCGCCGGCGCCAGCGGCATGGCGCCGAGCAGCGTGCCGGCTGCATCGTTCACGTGAAGCCACACCGGAAAGAGCATGTCGATCTGATGGACGTGCTGCTTCAGCGACGACAAGCTAGGTGCATTGTCGGTGTAGAAAGTGGCGCGCAGACCCTCACCGGTGTTCAGCGGAACTTCGGAGGCCCTGCGGCTCGTGCGGCGGCGTGCTGCACGCAGCGCGGCGCGGCGCGCCTCCGCGGTCTGGCGGCCCTTCACCGCCTTGTAGTTTCGCTTCTGCTGCGGCAGTAGCAGGTCGGGTAGCTGCTCCCTGTGGATCACACCCAGGAAGAACGCCACCAGTAGCAGCGTGGACGCAACCGCGGCCAGATCCAGGACGCGACGCAGCCGCTTCCAACGCTTGCGCTCGGGATCGTAAAAAATCTGGCGGGCCATGGGATTAGATTCAGGGGTTGATGACAGAGTACAGTGCGGCGTGCGCGGGGCCAACCGTCTGGCCTTCTCCTTGGGTCCTCTGGCCCGCGCCCCGTCTCTGTATGATGCCAACCAGTGCGATGCTCCTACCGCACCCTCGCGATAGTGCTGCTGGCCCTGGCGCTCGGGACATGGCTGCGCCTATGGTTCCTGTGGCATTTTCCGCAGGTAAACGGCGACGGCCTGACCTATGGCGACATCGCCAAGAATTGGCTGACGCACGGCATCTATGGCCGTACGGAGTTCACCGCGGCGGGCGCCACGGTAAAACCGACGCTGATCCGCCTGCCCGGCTATCCGCTTTTTCTGGCAGCGTGCTTTCGCCTCTTCGGCGTGGACCACTACGGCGCAGTTTTGTATCTGCAGGTGGCCATCGACCTGCTGTCGGCACTGATCATCGCGTGGACCACCCGAGCGATCGCCGGACCGCGCGCGGGAATGTGGGCGCTGTATCTTGCGGCATTGTGTCCTTTCACCGCAAACTACGTGGCAGCCCCATTGAGCGAGACGCTCTCGATCTTCTGTATCGCTGTCGCCTGCGCAGCTCTTGTGTGGCTGCAGATGCGTCCCGGATGGCGCCCATGCCTGCTACTGGCCGTCAGTTGGAGTTATGCCACGCTGCTACGTCCCGACGGCGCGCTGTTGGCGATGGCGAGTCTTCTAGCCATCATCCTGTTTGCAAATCGCAGCTTCCTCGAGCTGCCAGCGCTGGGACGCGCCCGCGCTTGGCGCTACGTTCTCGGCGCTGGCCTGTTGTCGGTCGCTCCCTTCGTTTTCTGGACCGCGCGCAACCTCCGCACCTTCCACGTCTTTGAGCCGCTGGCCCCGCGCTACGCCACCGATCCCGGTGAGTTCACCGTGCCGGGATTCCAGCGGTGGATGAAGACCTGGGCCGTCGATTTCACCTCAACTTCGGACATCTACTGGAACGTAGACAGCGCGCCCTTGGATGTAAACCTGCTTTCGGCCCGCGCCTTCGACTCGCCGGCCGAGCGTGAGCAGACCGCTGACATCTTCGCGGCATACAACGAGAACACGACGCTTACTCCGGCTATCGATACGCGCTTCCAAGCATTGGCCGTCGAGCGGGAGCGCACGCATCCATTCCGCAGCTATGTAGAACTGCCGCTGTTACGCGTACTGGACATGTGGTTGCGCCCGCGCACCGAGATGCTGAACATCGAGCTGCGCTGGTGGCAGTACGACCGGCACCACGCGGAGACGGAGTTTGCTGCCGCATATGCTGTTCTGAATCTTGCCTACATCGTCGTAGCTGCAGTGGGGGCATGGCGGTTGCGGCGAAGGTGCGCTGTGCTGGTAGCCGCGATCGTCGCGTATTGCGTGCTGCGTAGTCTGTTGCTGGCAACCATTGAAGCGCCGGAAGCGCGATACACGATAGAAGTGTTTCCGATGCTCTGCATCCTGGCTGGCGCCGCGTGCGCTTCTCGCATGGCTCGCGGATACACGGCAACGCGCGAGATCGCTACTTCCGGATGATGTTGTAGCCCTTGTCCTTGGGCTTGAACATCTCTGCGGGAATTTTGGTGTTGTATTTGATGCCGGTGTAAGTTGCGGTTCGGTTGTCCCCGGATGGCTCGTAGAAAATCTGCTTCAGGCCGAGCGACCGTCCCGGATCGATCCACACCGTGACATGCGAAAACATGTTAGCCACGCTTTGCTGCTTGGGCTTCAGGTCGAGCTTCGCCGTCTGGGTTCCGTCGATCGACTCCATACCCTGACAAGTCACGGTCCAGTTGCTCTGCAGGTCCTTGCCGCTGCCGCCAAAGCCCAGCGTCAAGAAGCTCTCATACTGACCGCGATTCGAGCCGGCGCTGAAGAGCGTCTCCTGCTTGATGTCGGGCTGGAGCAAAGTCAATGTGCTTCCGTTGAAGAAGACCGTCTTCTCCGCCGGCTGCTTGATGTAAGCCGCCATGGAAGTGGAGTCGCCGTGCCGCTCAAAGTAGACCGTGCCACTTTGGACGTCGTGCTCGTTGACCACAGATTGCAGCACGTCCCACTTGAAGTCCGCCTGCGTGCTCTGAAACTTCGCGGAGGCCGCATCCATCTGTGCTAGCACCTTGGCGGTGTCACAGCTCTGTGCATACGCCATGGGGAAGGCACAAAAAGCCACGGCGGCGGATACCAATAGCATTCGCTTCATCTCAATCCCTTCGTCGCCTGTCTTTTACCGGCGCGCCCAGACCTTGTAGCTCTCTACCCTGCCGCTGGAGTCCTTCTGCGCCTGCCAGCGGTCGATGGAAACCGCGCCGGCTACTGGTGCGATGCTGGATTGAAGCTCCGCGCGCAGTTTGCCCGAGTCGGTAGTCTCCGGAACCTGATCGGCGCCCACCTCGAAGGTAAACCGACCATTCTGACCTGCATGCACCAGCACGCCGTGGCCGCGGGAGCTGGGCTCCTCCGGGCGAGCGTGGAAGCTGATGAAACGCGGCGAGACAAACAGGAACAGCAGGATCAGCGTCACCATGACGTCGTAATGAAAGCTGCCCCGCTGATAGGTCCAGAACAGATAACTCTTCAATGTCTTCCTCGCGTGTTGCCACTCCGCTTCTCGATCAACGTATCTCCACCCATGTAGGGCACCAGCGCCTCCGGCACCCGTATGGAGCCATCAGCGTGCTGGTAGTTTTCCAGGATCGCCAGCCACGTGCGCCCGACCGCGAGGCCGCTGCCATTCAGTGTATGGACGAACTCGGTCTTGTTTTTGCCCTGCGGGCGATAGCGAATATTCGCGCGCCGCGCCTGAAAGCTCTCGAAGTTGCTGCAGGAGGATATCTCGCGATAGAGTCCCTGACCGGGCAGCCAGACTTCGAGGTCGTATGTCTTGGATGCAGAAAAGCCCGTATCTCCGGCGCAAAGCAGCACGCGGCGATAGGGCAGCCTAAGCCGTTCAAGGATCGACTCCGCATCCCGCGTTAGCCTCTCGTGCTCGGCCTCGGAGTCCTCTGGCCGCGCGAATTTCACCAGCTCTACCTTTTAAAACTGGTGCTGGCGAATGATGCCGCGTACATCCTTGCCATAAGACCCCGCTTCGGAGCGGAAGCACGGCGTGTAAGCGGTCAGCGAAATACTGAGCGCCGCGTCGTCGAGCACCTCATCGCGATAGAGGTTCGTCACCGGGACTTCCGCAGTAGGGATGAGCCAGTGATCGTTCTCGCGGTACTGGCCCGGCGTGAAGCCTTCAGCATCCACGCAACGAAACAGATCGTCCGCGAACTTCGGCAATTGTCCGGTGCCGAAGAGCGAGCGGCTGTTCACCATCACCGGCGGCAGCACCTCGCGATAGCCGTGCTCGCGGGTGTGGATGTCGAGCATGAAGTTGGCGAGGGCGCGCTCGAGCTGTGCGCCCTGATCCCAGTAGACGGCGAAACGTGCGCCGGAAAGCTTGGCGGCGCGCTCCAGATCGAGAATGCCGAGCGCCTCGCCCAGCTCCCAATGCGG
>JAUTWX010000521.1 GCA_030838385.1 Acidobacteriaceae bacterium | reverse complement strand
GGCAGCCAGCTCACCCACGCCTTCCTCGCCATGGCGGACCATGCCGCCATCGTCGCCATGATCCCGCCCTATCGCTACATCAATCACTACAAGGACCTGACGGACTGCATCGGCACCATGCGCTACGGCTCCATCACCGGAACGGCGGCCGAAGAGGGCTTCCGCATCGATCCCGACGAGCTGCTGCACCTGCTCGATCGCGTGGAGACGGCGCTCGATACCGGCAGATAACCGGCAGCTCAGTGTTTACTGCCCGGGGGAATGCGGCTCGCCTCAAAGCTGACCACCTTCCATTCGCCGGATCGGTGGCTATAGACGCGGGTGTAGTGATACCGGCCGCTGATGTCCCGCTCGCCGTCATGACCTTCGACCTGGACCTGCGAGGTGACCACGGCAGTGTCGCCGTAGACGCGCACCTTCATGTTGATCGGATCGATGCTCGAGATCTTCGTCGTCCCTGCACGCCGCAGCGCCAGCGCATCGGCCTTGGTTTCAAGCGTCCCGTTGGGATTGATCCCGAGGTAGTCGTCAGCCAGCAGCCGGTTGACCGTCGCCACGTCGTTCTGCAGGACCGCCGTGCGCCATTGCGATTCCAGGTTCTCAATCTCGCGGTGCAAACGGTCTTCCCGATGCAGCAGCGGGATGGCTGCCGCGTACCCCGGGATTGGGATACCGGCAAGGCATGTCACCAGAAGAAGCACGATGGCTCCGTCACGTGCGGTCAACCGTCGGGCCCTACGATGGGGATGCATAAGCGTATGGATGGTATTCCGGAGCGAAACTCTCAGTCAAAAAGATGCGCTGGACGGCGCATTACCACCGTTGAATGGTCAGGAATGGTCCGTCAGATGAGCGCACTCAAATTCTCGCTCGCCCGCTCGCGCAGCAATTGATAGAGCCCCTGAATCGCATAGCGGCGATAGTGCGGGCTGGCGCGATGGGCATCGAGCGCCGCTCCGTCCGCATACTGTTCATAAATCAGCACTGTATCCGGTTCGCCCTCGATGCGGTGCGGCACATAGACCACGCAGCCCGGCTCCCGCCGCGATTCTTCAGCAAGCGAGCGCAGCAGCTCACTCACCTGCTCCCGGTCCTGTGAGTCGAAACGCATCCTGACGGTGAAGCTGACCATCACTCTCTCTCCTTCAGTAGATACCAACACCGCGAGCGGAATGTCTCCGAAATGTAGCCGCAGGAGGATTGTGGACGTCGCCGCTGTCAAAAAATTCGCGCCTCTCTCCACTGCCCGTCGTTCCCAAAAATGCTCTCTACGTTTGCGCCTCTCTATCCCTGCATAGCCTCGAGCGCGGCATGGAAGCCCGGCATCTCCATGGTCTGCTCGCGGTCCGGCCCGGTCGAAACCATCCCGATCTTCGCTCCGGACTCCCGCTCCAGAAAGCGGAGGTACGCCTGCGCCAGCTGGGGCAGATCGTCGAACGACCGCACACCTTCCGTATTCGTCTGCCAGCCCTTCAGCCGGGTGTAGACCGGCTCGATGCGCTCCAGCCCACTGACATCGGCGGGAATCAGATCGGTCTCCTTGCCATCGATGCGATAGCCGGTGCACACCGGAATCTCCTCCAGCGTGTCGAGCACATCCAGCTTGGTCACCACCAGCCACTCTGTCCCATTGATCATGTTGGAGTAGCGCAGCAGCGGCAGGTCCAGCCAGCCGCAGCGACGCGGGCGCCCGGTCACCGCGCCAAACTCCTGCCCGCGGGTGCGCAGCTCCTCGCCCATTGCATCGTGGATCTCCGTCGGGAACGGCCCTTCGCCCACGCGGGTCACATAGGCCTTGGTCACGCCGATCACTGTGCCGATGCGCGTCGGCCCCACGCCCGTTCCCGTCACCGCACCTCCGGCCGTAGCCGAGGACGACGTGACAAAAGGATACGTACCGTGGTCGATGTCGAGCAGCGTGCCCTGCGCGCCCTCGAACATCACGCTCTTGCCCTCTTGGATCGCCTTATTCAGCAGCGCGGCCGTGTCTCGGACATACGGCCGCACCTTCTCCGCAGCCTCCGCATACTCGTCGTAAATCTGCGCCGGGTCCAACGGATCGGTGCCGAACAGCGCATGCGCAATCGCATTCTTCTCGCGGCAGGCGTTCTCGATGTGCGTCTTCAGGATCTTGGTGTTCAGTAGATCCACCACCCGCAGACCGTTGCGGTGCATCTTGTCTTCGTACGCCGGACCGATGCCGCGACTCGTGGTCCCAATCTTGGTCCGGCCCGGCGCGCTTTCGCTCGCCAGCTCGATCATGCGGTGATAGGGCAGGATCACCTGCGCGCGGTTGGACACGAAGAGCTGCCCGCGCGTGTTCACGCCCAGACCGTCCAGCTTCTCTACTTCTTTCAGGAAGGCCATCGGGTCCAGCACCACGCCGTTGCCGATCACCGCCTGGCAGTCTGGCCGCAGCACGCCGCAGGGCACAAGCTGGAGAATGAACTTCTTGCCGCGGATGATGACCGTGTGTCCCGCATTGTGGCCGCCGGCGTAGCGCGCCACCACAGAGAAGCGCTCGGAGAGCACGTCCACGATCTTGCCCTTGCCCTCATCGCCCCACTGGGCGCCCAGTACCACCGCAGTCTTCGCTCGCATCCTGAACTCTATGTCTCCCGAAACTCGTTCTCTTGCCGTTGCCAGACTCCCGCCAGTCCTGACGCATCGCGGTCAGTAGAGTGCTGGCCAACTGAGGGGAGGTATTGCCGGTATGGCACCGGATCCAAGGCTTGCGGCATCTATACCAAAGCCAATTTAGTCCCGGCCCAAGGCTGATGATATACGGCAGAAGTGCCCGGACAAAACACCGCACAGCACGCCCTGAATCGCTCAACACCAGACCATGCCCGAACTCCCTGAAGTCGAAACCGTCGCCAACGGCGTCCATCAACGCATCGCAGGCGACCGCATCGAAGAAGCCTGGTTCTCGAGCAAGCCCGAGCCCATGAAGACGCCTCCCGCCACCATGGCTAAAGCGCTCACTGGCCGCACCGTCGAACGCGTTCACCGTGTGGGCAAGCATGTCGTCTTCGATTTCGCGCCGCAGGCGGAGCGTGATCCAGTCCAGTGGATCGTGCACCTCGGCATGACCGGCCGGCTTGTGGTCGCCGATCCCGAAGTGCCCCGCCCGCCCCACACCCACGGCGTGCTCATGCTGCGTTCCGGGCGCGAGCTTCGCTTTGTCGACGCCCGCCGCTTCGGCCGCATGGGCCTGCACGTCTTCCAGAAATCCGATCAGGCCGCGGAACTCCCCGGCTTTCGCGGTCCTGGCACAGAACCGCTCCGTATCTCCAAGGCCGACTTCCGGCAGCTCTTTCACAAGCGCCGCACCTCCATCAAGGCAGCGCTGCTCAACCAGACGCTGCTGCACGGCGTCGGCAACATCTATGCCGACGAGAGCCTCTTCCGTGCCAAAATCCGTCCCCGCCGCATGGCCGCAAGGCTCACCATCCCCGAGTTGGACCGCCTCCATAGCGCTGTGCAAAAGGTGCTGCGCGAGGCCATCCGCCTCGGCGGCTCCTCGGTCTCCGATTATGTTGACGCGGCCGGCGAGCGCGGCTTCTTCCAGCTCCGCCACTACGTCTATATCCGCACCGGGCAGCCTTGCCTGGTCTGCGGAACGCCCATCCGGCGCATTGTCGTGGCCGGGCGCGGTACCCACTACTGCCCGGTCTGCCAACGGTAATCCGGTTCGCCGGCAACGGTCCGGATCGCCTCGCCGCTACGAAAACGCGGAGTTCATCCTGCAGAATTCCAGAAATCGGAATACGCATGGGTTCCCTTGCTGATTTAAGTCATAGAAAGCAATCAAGTTCACGATTGGCACGGCAACTGCACTAGGTATGGCAGCCAGCGACGCACGCGGTCCCCAGTTTGGAGAGGGCCCGGCGATTCACTTCCGGCTGAGCAGAGTCAGGAGCCTACCAGGCCCTACCGCCACCGGACTTTACTTCACCGCTTTTCCCGCATGCGTTTTTCTAGCATGAAGGGTCAGCGCGGCGATTTCGGGAGGCCAGTGATTGGCCATTGCAACGCGCCGCCCATCCCATCGGGCGGCGTTGTTCGTCTTCACTGCGGTCTTTCTGCCTTGGATTCTCCAGTGTTCTCCTTTCGCGCCATCCCTCCTGCGACTTTTTGCACTTGCAATGAAGCAGGCCACCCAGTATGCTTGTACTTGCCTATCGAGCGGCTGATGCCCTCATGTGGACCGGTGTAGAAGATCCCGGGATGGATCAGATCCGGAACCAGACTGAGGGTTCGCCCTACTTCGAATAGTCATTACGGTATGATCCGCAACTCAGTGCTTCGGGCTGCAATAAACGCCCTGGGAAGCCTGTACGAGCGGTGAACGCCAGCACGAAACGCTGTTGAGAGCAGACAATACGCTCAAGCCCTTAGAAAGCACGTTGCCGCGCCAGCACTCCCGTCATCCGGGCGTCGCGCGTTTCCATTTCTGGAACTCCATTCCGGCCCCCAGGAAGTATGCCGGCGTTCCCACTGCTTAGTCTTAGCAACAGGATCGCTGGCGCCAAAAGAAAGATCGTTACTGCAGAAATGCACCAGGAAGTGCACGAATGACAACAGAACTAAATCCGTCCCCGGCTTCTGAGCCGCAGGGATCCGTGCAGGCGCAGCCCTCAAACGGCGCGCCGCAGACCCAGAACCAGCAAGGCCAGCATTCACAAGGGCAGGGGCAAGGGCATCGCCGCCGCCGCCGCCGCCGTAACAAAGGCGGTCAGGCCAAGGGCCAGCAAAACGGCGCGCCGCCGCAGAATGGCGCTCCCACCGGTGGACCGGCGAACGCCGTATCGAGCAACGGCTCACCCTCTCCCGCGCCCGCTTCCCACCACCAGGGACCTCCGAAACAGAAGTCCGGCAAGCGCTTCTTCCAGAAGAGTCCAGGCAATCCGGGCAACTACGGCGGCAGCGGCTTCCGCCCCTCGCCCGGCAATGGAAATGGGAACGGAAACGCCGGCGGACGCCGCAAGAATAAAGGCCGCCGCCAGCAGGTCTTTGTCGGTCCCATGGATCACAGCTATCGCGGCGGAGCCAACGGCAACGTGGCCGACCCCGCAACCCACTCCCCTAACAACGACTTTCGCGGCATGCCGCACAGCGGCTTCTACTCCGAAACCGACTATGTCCAGCCGGTGCCCATGCGCGAGGACGCGCCCACCCGGATCTACTGTTTCATCGAAGACCTTTTCATCCTGGCCAAGATCCAGGAAGTCTCGAAGAAGCTGGGCATCAAGGTCGCCTTCCTCAAGCCGGAGAAAGATGTCGTCGCAAAACTGGCGGAAACCCGTGAGGAAGACCGTCCCGCGCTCATCCTCTTCGACCTGAACAACGCGAACGCGAAGCCGCTCACCCTGATCCCCAAGATCAAGACCAAGCTCAAGCGCGGCACTTCGATCATCGGCTTCCTCGCGCACATCCAGGGCGAACTGAAGAGCAAGGCCATCGAAGCAGGTTGCGACACGGTGATGCCGCGCTCCACCTTCTCGCAGAACCTGCCCGGCCTGCTGCGCCGCTACGGCATCGTGGAAGAAGCGGAAGACGAGATGCAGGTCATCCAGGCTTAAATTGCTGCTCTCCCGATACATGCTGATAGGCTCGCTACGGCGGGCCTTTCGCTTTCTCGTCCACCCCCACGCGTGCTATCAACGACCATGCCGCGGCCTTCATCCAGAAAGCAGAAGAGCGTGCGCCTTATCTGCTGGAACGAGGCGGATGCATCCGCTCGTGCAGCCGGCTTGCGGCATGCCGGCTATCGCGTCATCGCCGATCCACCGGAAAACCCCGGCGGCATGGTTCGCTATTTTCGCGAACTGGCGCCCGATGCCGTGGTCATCGACCTCGACCGCCTGCCCTCGCACGGGCGTGAGCTGGGTCTTTCGCTACGCGCCAGCAAAAGCACGAGTCATCTGCGGCTGGTCTTCGCCGGCGGCGTTCCCGCGAAGATCGAACTCGTGCGCGCCGCAATTCCCGACGCAATCTTCACTCCGTGGGACGACGGAGTAGACGCAGCGATCGAGCGCGCCATCGCCCAGCCCGATCCGCCACGTCTGCCCTCGCGCGAGCTTCCCAAGGACACCAGCCCCGGATCACTCGAACGCAAACTCGACATCAAGCCGCAGGCCCATTTCGTGATTGTCTTGGTCAATCGCAACGACAATGGGTGGCTGGCTGAGCTGCTCTCCTTACCCGAAGGCGCCGTACAGCAGCGCCGCATCGACGCAGCCACCACACTCGCGCTCTTCCCTGTCGCCACGCGCCGCGATCTTATGTGCGCCCTTGAGCAGGCACGCTCGTCCTTGCCACCGAAGGCCTCGCTGTGGATCGTGCATCCCAAGCAGACCAGCCGGCTGGCCGCGGACTTCAATCAGGACGACGTCCGCGAGGCCGGCCTGGCCCACGGCTTCGTGGACTACAAGGTCTGCGCCGTGGACAAAGACTGGTCCGCCTTGAAGTTCGCGCGACGCGGCGTCACCAAGGTGAAGCCGCACATCATGCGCCGCTGAAGTTGGGATTGTCCGACCGCCCATCGATCCGTCCGTCACGCCAGTCCGCAAGAACGACTGAGGTCTCGATCTGCCGCTCGGGCACACTCCAATATGTTCGCAGCAGCCGATCTTTTTCCTGCTGACTTACCCGCGTGAAGCCATGCCGCTCGTAGAAGCGAATCGCCCACGCAGCGGCCTCCCAGGTTCCAATGAGCACGGGACCGCTCGTCATGCTGCGCAAATGCGTCAGCAGATGACTGCCGATGCCGCGCTGCTGCTCACCACTGCGCACATACGCATGCCGGATGAGCGTTGCGTCCTTCACCCGCTGCATCCCCATCACGGCAAGCAGCCTGCTGCCTTCTTCGTATCCCCAGAACACAACGCCTTCCTCGATCTGACCGTGCAGCTCGTCCTCGGACATATAGGGCTCGGCGCAGCGGTCGGCAGGGATCACGCCGCGATAGGCCTGGGCGCCATCGTTGACGATCTCCCAGATCTGCTCGAACTCCCGCTCTTCACATGGACGGATCATCTCGCTGAGCAGCCTTTGCGTTAGCCCGGAGGCCAGTGCATCGCCCGGCCGCCCAGCAGATGCAGGTGCACGTGGTCCACCGTCTGGCCGCCATCCTCACCCGTGTTCATCACCGTGCGAAAACCCTTCGCGAGGCCTTTTTCTTCCGCGATCTTCTTCGCCACCGCGTGCAGATGTCCGACCAGCCGCTCGTCTACGGGAGACAGATGGGCGAGCGACGGGATGTGTTTGCGCGGAATCAGCAGCACATGCACCGGAGCCTGCGGACGAATATCTGCGAAGACCACGGCATCGTCATCCTCATAAAGCTTCTGCACCGGAATCTCACCCGCGGCAATCTTGCAGAACAGGCAATCCATGCCGACCAGATTACCGCAATCTATTTGGAGAAAAACCGCGAATGCCCACCAACCTTCCACGGATCGTAGTCACGCGCAAACTCGGCCCGTTGGCTAATCGGTGGATGGCTATACGTCCAGAAAACCATCCCCGGATTTGGATCGGGAATGTCGAGCGACTCCTCCCCCATCGTCTGGAAGCTGTGCACCGCCGCCGCCTGGGGATTCGGCACAATGCTGTGCACCACCTCCTGCCCATACACATCGGCGCGATGCTCGATATAGCGGCTGATGGTGTTGTCGATGGGATCGCTCAGAAGAGTGAAGACATGGAAGACCAGCATGAGCACTACGACGGCGCTCCAGTCCTCCACCGCGGGAACCTCCCAGCTTGCGCCATAGAGACACACCAGCTTGCGCACCAGATGAAATGCGAGCCACAGCGCCAGCAGCGTGCCCACCGCTGCCATCATCAGGCCATGAACGACGTCGCCAAGCACATAATGCCCCAGCTCGTGACCGAAGATGAAAAGCACCTCGTCCTGCGACGACTTCTTCAACGATGTATCCCACACCACCACGCGCTTCGAGCTGCCGAAGCCGGTGACGTATGCGTTCATCTCTGTCGTCTTCTCACTGGCCCTCATCAGAAACATGTGGTTCGGCGGAATCCGCTCGCCGCTGCGCTCGACCACGCGCTCCAGTTGTGCAACCAGCTCCGGATGCGAGCGCGAGAGCGGCTCAAAATGATTGAACAGCGGATCGATAATCAGCGGCTCCGCAAAGACGCCCGCCAGCATCAGCGGCAACGACAGCAGCCAGAACCATAGCCACCAGCGGCGTCGCGAGTGGCGCACGATGGCAAAAAGCAGCGAACCGACAAGCGTAGAGATTGCCAGGCTCACCAGCAGCCCTTTGGTCCAGTCCCAAAACCACGCCGGCCAGCGCTCGATGGAGAGTCCATACGCGAGCCCGAGATGATGCCCCGCAAGCGACAGCGGCAGACTGAGCAGCCGGATCGCGATGATCAGCAGCGGCAGAAAGATCAGCCCCTGTACCCACGGACGGGACACGATGCCCGCAGCGAAGCGCCGCAGCCCGGCAGCCCAGTGCAGCCGCAGAAACAGCAGCGGATATACGAGCGACCACGCCGTCCCGATGGCCCACAGCCAGTTTTCATCGCGGTTCAGCGCCTCGGCGCGCTTCAGCTTCTCCGGCGTCAGTGAATACGCCGGGCCCTGTGTTGCCGAATGCGCCTGCTGCCAAGCCGGAGCAGGAGCAGTCTGCGCGAAACACGCGGTCGAAAAAAGACCCCCGGAGAAGACGAAGAAGAGCAGAAACATCCGAAACCGCATGCCACGTTGTAGCAAAGCGAAGCGCTCCCCGCCAATCAACCGCCCGTGTGCATGCTCACCGATCTCGTGTCATCGGGGCCTTGCTGCGGCTCATCGCCCGCACCCGGTCCCTCGCCGCGCAACGGGCCCGGGCGCGTGACCACCAGCGTCAATGCAGATTCCGCCGGCCAAAATGAAAATGACAGCAAATACGATGGGAAAGAATCGTCTCATTGGCTCACCCAAAGCAGATGGCACAAAAGCCCTCCGTACGTGGAGGCACACGCTCTTTAGGAACCCCGATTGCGGGGGGAAAGCTGCGTCAGCCTTTTTTTGTAAGCAATCGATTTTGCATTGGCTTCATCGGGAATACGTCCGCATCCGGACACAGGTGTGCGCTTGCGAACACCCTTCCACCAAAAGCGCCGCGATTCGAGAGACTTACACCGCATCCTTTTGGCAGGTCAGTTGCTTATCCAATGCTGACGGAATTTCAAGGAGATCTGCATGCACGGTCTGCTGCTGAACCTGCGCCTCGCGCTGCGCCAACTGCGCCGCACCCCCGGCTTTGCGCTTACGGTTGTGCTCACGCTCGCACTCGGCATCGGGGCTACCACTGCTATCTTCTCGCTGGTGGAAGGCGTCCTGCTGCGCCCGCTGCCCTTCCGCGATCCCGGTCGCCTGGTCACTCTGAACGACGACATCGAAGGCGCCGGCATCTCCGGACTGCAGAATGTTACCAGCGCCGAAGTCGGGCAATACATCGGCGGCACCAGCAGCTTCACAGCGCTGGGCGCTTACACCGGGGATGGCTACGAGCTTTCTGGACGAAGCGAGCCCGCGCAAGTGAATGGCACACGCATGACCGCCCCGGTCTTTTCCACGCTGGGCGTCGATCCCATCCTGGGTCGCGTGTTTACGAAACAGGAAGATGAAGGGCATCAGCAGGTAGTAGTGCTCAGCTACGGCATATGGCAAAGTCGCTTCCATGGCGACAAGAACATCATTGGCAGCAAGATTCTTCTCGATCGCAAGCCGTACCAGGTCATCGGCGTGATGCCGCGCAACTTCGAGTTTCCGCTGGTGGCGGGCCGACTGAATCAAACCGAGCTTTGGTTGCCGATGAGCTTCACGTCGGACGAGCTGTCGCCTGGTATGAGCAATGGGAACTGGAACTTCCAGATGGGCGGCCGCCTGAAACCCGGCGTCACCGCCGCACAGGCGCAGCAGGACGCTGACCGGGTGGCCCAGGATGTCATGCGGAACTTTCC
>JAUTWX010000451.1 GCA_030838385.1 Acidobacteriaceae bacterium | reverse complement strand
CTGAACGCGCGGAACTACTTTGCGCGACCGCCGGCGCGGAAGCCGGAGTACCGGCGCAACCTATATGGCGGGACGGTGGGCGGACCGGTGCTACACGACCGGCTGTTTTTCTTCGGCGACTACCAGGGGATTCGGCAGGCGATCGGGGTGGTGCGGACGTCGACGATTCCAACGCTGGCGGAGCGGCAGGGCGTGTTTACCGGTGTGGCGAAGATCTACGATCCGGCGACGACGGTGTTTAACAATGCGACGTATACGCGTACGGAATTTCCGAATGACGTGATCACTACGCCGCTCGATCCGACGGCGGTGGCGCTGCTGTCGCGGCTGCCGGTGCCGACCTCGAGCGGGACGGCGAACAACTACACGCGCATCGCGAACGATGAGGACCACGAAAACCAGTTCGATGTGCGGGTAGACGGCGCACTGGGCACGAGCGATCGCGCCTTCGGGCGCTACTCGTATTACAGCCAGGTGGCGCAGCCGGTGTCGCCGCTGCCGGATGGAAGCGGGCTGATCTCCGGCTCGGTGCTGGGTTCATTCAACTACGCAGGGCTGACGCATGTGCTGGGACAGCAGGCGGTCTTCAACGAGACGCACACGTTTACGCCGCATTTGTTGAACGATCTGCGGCTGGGCTACACGCGACGCGGCAACACGACGAATGGCGTGTCGCTGGGCGAGTCTGCTTCGCAGGCGCTGGGGATTCCGGGGATACCGTCGAATGCGGCGTTCAACAATGCTCTGCCGCTGTTCACCTTCACGGGCTATCAGCAGATTGGTGTTTCGGCGAGCACCTTCTCGCAATATCAGACCGGTGTGTGGCAACTAGTGGACACGGTGAACTGGGTGCACGGGGCGCACTCGGTGAAGGCAGGCGTAGATGTGCGCTGGTATCAACTGAATACGGTGTCGCCGCCGAATCCGACCGGCTCGTTCGCCTTCACGACGACGGGCACAAACCTGCCGAGCGCGACCAACAGCGGTAATTCGTTTGCGAGCTTTCTGCTGGGCCAGGTGGATACGTTTCAGATCGATCTGCAACAGCAGAAGTTACGACCTCGCGATCATATCGAAGAGTTCTTCGTGCAGGATGACTGGAAAGCGATGCCGAATCTGACCCTGAATATCGGGGCGCGATGGACGCTGCATCATCCATCGACAGAGAAAAACAATCAGGGTGCAGTGTTCAATCTGGCGACGCAGCAGTTGGATTACCTGGGGGTGAACGGCTATCCGAATACGGCGCGCGAGTTGCACTGGGACAACGTGGCGCCGCGCGTGGGGTTGACCTACCTGGTGTCGCCGAAGACGGTGGTGCGTACGGGATTCGGCATCGTGTTCATCGATCAGTCGGGGATCACGACGCCGTTCACGACGCCGCAGTTCCCTTTCATCCAGAACGTGCAGCAGAAGACGCAGGACAGCGTAAATGCGGCGTTCCAATTGAAGAACGGGCCGACGGTGGTGCCGATTCCGCTGACGCCAGATGCGGGGCTGGGACAGAGCGTGTACACGGCGGACCGCGCTGCCGGCTCAGGCTATGTAGAACAGTGGAACCTGGCGGTGCAGCGCGCGGTTACGCAGAACCTGTCGTTCGATGTGGCGTATGTGGGCTCACACATCGTGCATGTGGGGATTCCGGATGCAAATTTGAATCAACTAACGACGGCTCAGTTGGCGCAGGGCGCGTCGCTGCTGCAGCAGGTGCCGAATCCTTATTACGGAGAGCTGCCGGTGTCGAGCCCGATCGGCGGCAAGACCGTGGCCGCGGCGCAGTTGCTGAAGCCGTATTCTCGATTCCAGAATGTGGCGATCTATCGGCACAACAGCGGCACGACGAACTATAACGCACTGGAGGCGAAGGTGGAGCAGCGGACCAGCCATGGGCTGACGCTGCTGTTCAGCTATACGTATTCGAAGCTGATCGACGATGCGTCGTCGGTGTTCTCGTCGACGGTGCTGTCGTCGCCGAACTCGAACAGCCTGGTGGCCGCGGATACGTTTCATCCTGGGCTGGAGCGGGATGCATCGAACGGCGACATGCCGAACGTGGTGGCGCTGAGCGCGGTGTACAGCCTGCCGGCAGGACGCGGGCACAGCTTTGCCTCGCATGGCATTGCGAACACGCTCGTGGGTGGGTGGGACCTGAACGCGATTATGTCGCTGCAGTCGGGCATGCCGGTGACGGTGACGCAGGCGACGAACAACAACTCGTTCGCGGGATTCGCGCTGCAGCGGCCGTTTGTGCAGGGGAAAACAGCGCTGCCCGCCGGCGAGCGTACACCCGCGCACTTCTTCAATACGGCGGCGTTCACGACTGCGGGGCGGTTCGTGCTGGGAAATGCTTCGCGCAATCCTGTGCGCGGTCCGGCGTATCGCGACCTGGACCTGGCGCTGGTGAAGCACTTCTCTTTGCTGGAGAAGGCGCAGGTGGAGTTTCGCGCGGAGCTGTTCGACGTGACGAATACGCCAGCGTTCTCGCAGCCGAACGGGAGTTTTGGGTCGCCGGCGTTTGGAAGTATTACGAGCACGACGACCGATCCGCGGGTGGCGCAGTTTGCGGTGTGGATTTCGCGCTGAAAGATTTCTCGAATCGGTGGACCCTTCGGGTCGGCTGGATTGTTGGGAACTACCCCACCCTGGCTTCGCCAGAATGGGGCACCCAGCATTGCGGGACTGCGAGAGACTGCAGGTCCTTCGCTTTGCTCAGGATGACAATCTTTCTAATGCGACAGCGGATGTTAGTCAGCGGAGAACGCGAGTTCGCTTTGCGGTGCTGATGCACTGTTGCTTGGTGTGTGAGCGCGCTCATGGGCTAACAGCCATTCTTTGCGAGGGAGGCCGCCGCCGTAGCCGGTGAGCGCGCCGTTTGCGCCGATGACGCGATGGCATGGCACGACGACGCCGATGGGGTTCGAGCCATTCGCGAGGCCGACGGCGCGGACGGCGCGGGGGCGGCCGATGCGCTCGGCGAGTTGACCGTAGCTGATGGTTTCGGCTGCAGGGATGGCGCGGAGGGCGCGCCAGACTTCGCGCTGGAAGGCGGTGCCGGCGGTGGCGGTGGGGATGTCGTCGATGGCGTGGATCTCTCCCGCGAAGTAGACGGCGAAGCGTGTAGTGAGGCCGAAGGGATCGCGCTGCTTGGCAACTGTATAGCCGCCCTTTCCGTAATGAATGTCCAGCAGGCGCAATGCACGCGCTTCGTGATCGGACCAGTCGACCATGCGTAGCGCGCCCTGGCTGTCGCAGATGTAGATGAGCTGGCCGATGGGCGTAGCGAGCGAGTCGGTGAGGAACTGGAGCGGTGCGGTCATAATAGCTCTCCTGTGGGTCTGTCTCCTGCGGCAGCCATGGCGGATGTTGCGACGAGCGGGCGCGGCTTCGACACGGGCGGAAGTGCGGGTGGCGATGGCGATGATGCATTGGTGCGCGTCTGCTTGCTGCGCGGCGTCAGGCTGGCGTTGCTTGCTGACCAGAGGTGCTGCGCTGCGTATCCGCGCCAGGGGCGCCACGGTTCGCTGCGAGCGAGCAGTTGCGCCGGCGAGAGCATCGTCCCGA
>JAUTWX010000436.1 GCA_030838385.1 Acidobacteriaceae bacterium | reverse complement strand
GTCGAGGAATTCCTTGAACTCGGCATTGGTCACCGGATACTTGTCGACGTAGTACGGCTTCAGCTCCATGCGGTGCTCATGGAAGCGGCGCGGGCTGTTCTCCCACGGATACTGCACATCGACGCCGACATCATCGGAGCCCTCGACTTCGATACCCTGCACGCGGAAGACGTAAGTGCCACCTGGAATCCGCACCATGCCCGCGGGTGCAGACGACGCAGACTTCGTGGATGCGATTTCGACCTGCTGCTGCGGCAGCATCTTCCATTCGTGCGGAAAGCTGGAGAGCGGCGCGGCGGTCATCGCCTTCATGCGGGAGATCAACTGGCGCATGGCAGCATCGGGCTCGCCAAGCGTCGCCAGGATCATGCAAAAGCCGTGCGCCTCGATCGGGAACGAGAGGACGGCAGACTCGCCCTGCTGCTCCGGTGCGAGCTCGACGCCGTGATAGACGTCGAAGTATCGCATGCCGGCTTTGTAAGGCACGGTCATCTGGCGCCCATCTGAGTCGTACTCATTGCGATTGACGATGGTCCACACGGTGCGGTCCTCGAGCGGCCAGCGGCTGGCAAAGATGCCGTATAGGTGGGTGGGATAGAACGGCTCCCAGCCGGGAGTCACGAGAAACGGAGCGACGCCGCGCTCCATGGTCGCCATGCGGCGGGTCGCTTCCGCATCGCGGGGCGTGACCCCATTCCAGATGCCCCAGACATTCTCCCAGCTCTCCCAACCTTCTCCGTTGAAGAAGGCGTATTGCAGGTCGTCGGTTTTATCTCGGTTCCAGCGGCCCTGAATGTTGACCTGATGGCGCGTCTCCAACCAACGATAGCGATCGACTGTCGGCGCGAATTGAAATTTGTACTGGCCCCAGGTCAGTACGTTCCACGCCACTGCTTCGTCGGAGGGGCTCATCTCAGGTTCAAAGGCCAGCGGATGGCCGAGCTTGTCGGCGGCAAGTGAAAAGGCGAGCGGGACGCCGTCCTGCGTGTCGCCGTTGACGCCGTCCGCGCCAATCTCCTTCATGAGCTGCCCGGTGGTATCGGGCCAATCCATGCCTGGATCGCGCGTGCCCTGGTCCCACATCATGATGGGAAAAAGCACGCGAACGCCCCGGCGATGAAAGTCTGCGACCATCTGCTTGACGCCTTCGACGCCGCCCGGCATGGAACGCACCATGTCCTGCTGATTGCGGTTATCGATGCCCATGTTTGGATAGGTCGCCCAGATGAGCACCGCGTCAATGCCGCCATAGCGCTTCTCCAGATCGTCGAGATAGCGATCGACCGTGTACTTGCCCGCGACTGGGTCGTAGAAGTAGCGGTCGTGCACCATCATCTGCGGCTGAATAAAACTGGACTGAGCCCACTGGAGCGCGGGCATCGCATAGCGATCGCCGTTGTAGCCCACGCGGATGCGGCGCTCGCTGCGCCAGTTCGTGACGGCCTTGAGCCACTCCTCATGGGTATTTGGAGCGCACGGTGTGCTGCCGCCTTCCCAGGGGAAGTGCATGGCGAGGCAGGCAGGGGACGGAATCTGCTGCGAAATCGGCTGATCGTGCGGCTGATAACGAAAGTCCTGCGCCATCGCGGAGAGTGCGAGCGTCGCTGCAAAAGGCAGCAGGAAAAAAGATCGCACATAGTGGTTCTGAAGCTTGCTCATCGTGATCTCTCTCCGACTCCGTTGTTGCTTTCAAGGTCGCCAGCCCTCGCGGCCTCGAGCAGTCGATCGACCTCGGCCATGGTTGGCATGGAAGGTTGCGCGCCGGCGCGGGTGACGGAAAGAGCGGCAGCAGCGCTAGCGAAGCGCGCACTGGCAACGGGGCCTTTCTGGAGCAGCAGACCGACGGCGAACGCTCCATTGAAGGCATCGCCGGCAGCGGTGGTGTCGATCGCCTGTACCGGGAAGGGGCTCAGCCGCTCCTGCAGTGAATCTTTCGAGGCGATGAATGCTCCGCGCGATCCGAGTTTGAGGACGATGCCCGGGATGCCGCGGCCGATGAGCGTCTTTGCAGTATGCGACGGGTCACGCAACTCCGATGTCCCGTTTCGCTCGCCAGTGAAGAAAGCGGCCTCTGTCTCATTTGGGGTAAACCAGGTTACGGACTTGAGCACCGATGCCGGCAGTTCCTTTGCGGGCGCGGGATCGAGGATCAATGGAATGGCTTCGCGTGCGCAGATTTTTGCCAGATGTTCGACGGTCTCGATAGGAATCTCGAGCTGGGTCAGGACGATGCCGGAGGAGCGAATGATGTCAATATTTGCTTCGATGTCATCGGGCGTGAGCCAAGCGTTCGCGCCCGGGATAATGACGATGCAGTTCTCGCCACTATCCGCGACGGTGATCATCGCGACGCCAGAACTGCCGGGCGTAGTGGCGACTCCGGAGATGTCCACGCCGGCATGTTCCAGGTGACGGCGAAGCTGTGTGCCGAAGGCATCATCGCCGAGGCGGCCGATCAGGCGCACGGGATGCCCGAGCCGGGCAATCGCCACGGCCTGATTGGCGCCCTTGCCTCCTGGGTGGATGTGAAAGCCGCGCCCCAAAACGGTTTCGCCCTCTACAGGGATCTGCTCTGTGTTCGCGACTAGATCGATATTGATGCTGCCCACGACGGCGATCGGTTTCTTCCCCGCAGACATCGGGCCCTCCTTAGGTCAGAAACTGCTTATCTCCAAAGAACCGGCGCAAGTGCGATGGCGCTCAGTCCACATAGAAAAAGAATGAACATCCATGTCAGAAAAGTCTTCGAACGATGCGGCGCTGCAGCAAACTCCTTCCAGACGAAGACGCCCCAGGCCGCGGAGATCATGGTGGCGCCCTGGCCGATGGAGTAGGACACCGCCGGACCCACGGTGTGTGCGCGTGAGCTGGCAAAGTTGAAGATGCCGCCGGTACACCAGATGGCTCCGCCGAGGATTCCCCAGAGATGCCAGGCGCGTGGCGCTGCCGTGTATTCAGCGAACGCGAGGGGCGAGCTTCCATCGAGAGGCTTGCGCATGAGCAGGAAATTGAACGGGATGGCGCAGATCGCGACGCCGAAGACGAATACGAGCGCGGTGGCGTAAGGGCCGGCTGCGCCTGTTCCGGTCATCGCTCGCGAGACAAACGGGTAGAAGCTGCCCATGAGCAGTCCTGCGACAAGACTGATGACGACACCGCGCACGCTGAGCGAGCGTCTTTCGGTTTCGCGTAGTCGATAGGCCGCAGCGTCGAAGACGATGGCAGCGACGACCAGCGCGATGCCGCCGAAGAGCATGGCGGGATTGCCGTTCGGCGAAAGGATGTAGCTGCTGATGGCGCCTACGACCAGCGCCAACCCGATGCCCACGGGAAAGGCGACGGCCAGGCCTGCGATCTCAATCGCGGCGACAAGCAGGAGGTTCGCGAGGTTGAAGAGAACGCCGCCGACCAGGGCAAAGAGGATGTGCGAGCTATCTGTCTGCCGGAGGTCGGTGAGGAAGCTTAGGCCCTGGTGTCCCAAACTGCCCAACGTGAAGCCCCAGAGCAGCGCCCCTGCGAGCAGGCCCACGACGTAATCCCAATAGAAGAGCTGAAAGCGATAGCCGGGACAGAGCTTCATGGTGTTGGCCCACGAGCCCCAGCAGAGCATGCTGACGATCATCATGGAGAGAGCGAGCGGATAGCTTTCAGGCTGGAACAACGCTGGCTCCTTTCCATTCCCGCAGCGGTTCCGTCGCCGAAGAATGAGAAGGGCATCTGCGCCGGCGCGGAGCATGGGTCATGTGTGCGAGCCAACGTATCAGATTCATAGAATGAAAGCTTTCAAGAACTGCAGCAGCTTAGAAAGATTGCGATTCCTTTGTCAAGCCAGTGTTTCTTTTCTCCGCGATTCCGGTGGTCTGTGTTCACTCGGGATCGATCGCGTACGAGCCTTAGGCATATGCGACACTGGGGACCAACATGGCGAATATGAAGCAGATCGCGAAGATGGCGGGTGTCTCGCTAGGCACGGTCTCTCATGTTCTGAATGGCTCAGCCGCGGTGCGGGACCCGCTGCGCAAGCGTGTGATGGAGGCTGTCGAAGCGGCTGGTTATCAGCCGAGTCAACTAGCGCGCGGGCTGCGACGTGACAAGACGAACATGATTGGCATGGTGATCCCCGACGTCACCAATCCATTCTTTCCTGCGGTGGTTCGCGGTGCGGAGGACATAGCCTTCGCCAACGGTTATCGGCTGATGCTGTGCAACACCGACAACGACCACTCGAAGGAAATCGTGCACCTGAATGAGCTACGCACGTACCTCCCATCGGGGCTGATCGTCATCCCTTCGAACTTCAGCGATTTGACTGCGCAGGCGGCGTTCTATCGCAAGGCCGGTACAGCTGTGGTATGTGTGGATCGCCTTCCGCGAGACTGGACCGGCGACAGCGTAACCGCGGATAACGAGGGAGGCGCCTACGAGGCAACCAACTACGTTCTCCGCCAGGGGCACACGCGGCTGGCGATGATCACTGGCCCGCGACACCTCACCAACGCGCAGAATCGTCTGACGGGATTCAAACGTGCGCTACAGGAAAAACACATTCATATTGGCCCGGAATACGTGCAGGAGGCGAGCTTCGATAAGCATGGCGGCTATTCGAAGGCCCTTCTGCTGCTGCGCATGATCGGACGCCCAACGGCCATCTTTGCCGGCAACGACATGATCGCTTTCGGGGCGCTGCTGGCCTTTCGCGAAGCCGGGGTGAGATGCCCGGAGGATATTTCGCTGATCGGATTCGACAATCTCGATCTTGCTGAAATGACCAGTCCGCCGCTCTCTTCGGTATCGCAGCCCGGCTACCAGATGGGTACGGCGGCGGCACAGATTTTGATCGATCGGGTGCGGGGCGATCACGGTCCGGCGAAGCACATCGTGCTCGAAACGGCTCTCAAGATCCGCGACTCTGTCGGAGTTCCTCCCGCCGAAGAGCGGTCACGGGTTGGAAGTGGCGCGCGCGCCACTCGTGTGGCCGCGCCGCCGCGCCGCCGCGGCACCTCACCCCGGTAGTCACTTCCAGCAAACTGGCCGCAACTCTCGTGTATCACTCGATTGCTGCGGTGCAGAACCGATTTTATTTTGCTATTGACAACTTTCCGAGTGCGCTACTACTCTTGCCGTCGGATTAAATGAAAGCTTTCA
>JAUTWX010000421.1 GCA_030838385.1 Acidobacteriaceae bacterium | reverse complement strand
GATGGGCTGGCGCAGGCGTTTCTGATCGGCGAGGCTTTTATCGCGGCAGAGCCTTGTGCGCTGGTGCTGGGCGACAATATCTTCCATGGCCACGACCTCGCCACCATGGTGCAGGAAGCGGCAAAGACAATGGACGGTGCGGTGGTATTCGCCTATCCGGTGCAGAATCCGGAGGCGTATGGTGTGGTGGAATTCGACGCCCACGGACACGCCATGAGCCTGGAGGAGAAGCCGGCAAAGCCCAAGTCCCGCCACGCGGTGACGGGGCTGTACTTTTACGACGGCAACGTGGTGGAGTATGCGAAGACGCTGAAGCCGTCGGCACGTGGCGAGCTCGAGATCACGGATTTGAACCGGGTCTATCTGCAGAAGGGCAAGCTGAGGGTCCGGTGCTTCGGCCGAGGTATGGCGTGGCTGGACACAGGGACGCACGATTCGATGCTGGACGCATCCATGTTCATTGCGACCTTGGAGAAGCGGCAGGGTCTGAAGATTGCATGTCCCGAGGAGGTGGCCTACCGGATGGGATACATCTCGGCCGCCGAGTTGACATCGCTGGCAACTCCGCTGATGAAGAGCGGTTATGGAACGTATCTTCTGCAGATTCTGAACGAGGCAGCCACGCCGGCGATCGATTGAATGCCGCTGGCGGATGGAAGGTACCATTGCATATGAGCGAGTGGCCGACAGCAACGGAAGTCCTGGGGGCCAGTGACGGCGCGCTGGAGGTGACGCCTCCGGGAGTGGATCTTGCGAGTTACCGGAAGGTCGCGCGGCCCGGCGATCTGGTACGGCGCGCGCTGTGGGAGTGCGTGCAGCTACCCTTCTATCCGCTGCGCCCGCGCGGCCTGAGCTGGATGCGGGTGGCACTGCTGCGACTGTTCGGGGCGAAGATCGGGAAGAATGTATTGATCTGCGGCGGCGTGCGGGTCCATGTGCCGTGGAACCTGGAGCTGGGTGACTACGTCGCTGTGGGCGATAGGGTCGAGATTTACAACCTGGCGCCGATCCGCATTGGCGCGCACACCACAGTTTCCCAGCACGCCTATCTGTGCGCGTCCAGCCACGACTACACGCGATCCGACTTCCCGCTCTACTCGCTGCCGATCACCGTCGGAGCGCAGGCCTGGATTGCGGCAGGAGTCTTTGTCGCTCCGGGAGTGACGATCGGGGAGGGCAGCGTGGTGGGGGCGCGGTCGGTTGTCCTTCGGGATATTCCTCCGTGGACAGTAGCGGCCGGGAACCCATGCAAGCTCATCAAGCCGCGCGAAATTCGCCGCGGCGGTGACTCTGGCTGATTGCCAACTCCACAGTCCGGTGACCGAGCGATGAAGGTATTGCTGGTCGGCAACTATGTGCCTGACCGCCAGGACAGCATGCAGATTTACTCCACCATGCTGGAGAGTGGTTTGCGCGCGCGGGGGCATGAGGTTCGCCTGCTGCGGCCATCTGCCGTGCTGGGCGCGCACGTTCCGGAGGGCTCACCGCTGTTCAAGTGGGTAGGCTATGCGGACAAGTTTCTCCTCTTCCGGCGTGAGCTGCGGCGCGCCGCCGCAACTGCCGATGTTGTCCATCTGTGCGATCACTCGAACTCCATGTACGTGGCTGCGCTGGCGCGGACGCCGCATCTCGTCACCTGCCATGATCTGCTTGCGATCCGCAGCGCGATGGGACAGTTTCCGGAGAACCGTGTCGGGCTGACCGGACGGATCTTCCAGCGGCTGATTGCGCGCGGCTTGCGCCAGGCGCGCGCGATTCTGTGCGTATCTGCAAAGACACGGGACGACGTGCGGCAGTATCTCGCGATACCGGAGGCGCGCCTGCATGTGATTGCCAACGCACTGAACTGGCCGTACAAGCCGCTGGCTGCCGACGCGTGTGCGCCGCTGCTGAGTTCCGTCGGGCTGCGGGCGGATGAGCCGTACTTCTTCCATGTGGGCGGCAACCACTGGTACAAAAACCGCGGCGCGGCAATCGAGATTTTCGCCGAGCTGCGCAAGCTGCCTGCGTATGCGGAGGCGCGGCTGGTGATGGCTGGCGGCGAAATGAGCCCGGGACTGCGGGCGATTGCGGAGGAGCATCGAGTCGGGGATGCAGTGGTAGAAGCTGCTGGCCGGAGCAACGAGCAGCTTCAGGCGTTGTACAGTTGCGCGCTGGCGATGCTTTTTCCATCGCTAGAGGAAGGATTCGGCTGGCCGATTCTGGAGGCGCAGGCCTGCGGATGCCCGGTGGTGACGACCGGCCGGCGGCCGATGAATGAAGTGGCAGGCAGGGCCGCAATTATGATCGATCCGGCAAAGCCGGAAACAGCGGCTCGAACGATTGCCGATGGGTTGCGGGAGACGGCGCGAATGCGCGCCGACGGTTTGCAAAATGCGGCATCGTACACGATGGAGCGGATGCTGGAGCAGTGCGAGGCGCTCTATCGCGAGGTGGGTGCTGCGCAAACGCACGGCCGATGAGCATGTTTCGTCAAGAGGAAAGCCGAAAATTTACCACGGTATACTTTGGGATCAGCAGACAAAGATTGATGGGGGAGACAAGAGCTGTGACGGCGAAGCCGGTGTCAATAGCGGTGGTGGGATCAGGCTATGTGGGTCTGGTGGCGGCCGTGTGTTTTGCGGAGATCGGCCACTCCGTGATCTGCGTGGATAACGACGAGCGGAAGGTTGCCACACTGCGCGCGGGAGAACTACCAATCCACGAGGATTTCCTGGCGGAGCTTCTTGCCCGCCACCGCAACACGCGGCTGCAGTTCACCACGGATCTGCCCTCAGCTGCGCGGGAGGCGGAGGCGATCTTCATCGCGGTGGGCACACCCCAGTCCGACTCGGGCAACGCGGATCTGTCCTATGTGGACGCGGTGGCGACGCAGATCGCGCGCTCGATCGATAGCTACAAGGTGATCGTCGAGAAGAGTACGGTCCCGGTGTATACGAATGAATGGATTCGTCGTGTGGTGGAGCGCAACGGCACTTCGAGCACGAACTTCGACGTAGCATCGAATCCGGAGTTTCTGCGCGAGGGGACTGCGGTCTCGGACTTCCTGCATCCGGACCGGATCGTTATCGGCGCGGACAGCGAACAGGCGGCGGATGTTCTAAAGGCCATTTATGCGCCGCTGACCTCGGGCGACTACTACCGTAGCGAACATGCCGTCATCGGGCAACGCACCATCTCCGATCCACCGCCGGTTCTGCTGACATCGACCAAGGCGGCGGAACTGATCAAGCACGCGTCGAACGCTTTCCTGGCGATGAAGATTTCCTTCATCAACGCGGTGGCGAATGTGTGCGAGGCGGTGGACGCGAATGTGGAAGAGGTGGCCCGCGGCGTGGGGTTGGACAAGCGCATCGGCAGCCAGTTTCTGCGCGCCGGCATTGGCTATGGCGGCTCGTGCTTTCCCAAAGATGTAGCGGCTTTCCGCTATGTAGCGGAACAGTTGAGCGTCGATTTCGGGATCTTGTCCGAGGTGGAGAAGATCAACGACGAGCAGAAGCGGCGCTTCTTCAACAAGGTGCGGTCGGCATTGTGGACCTTCCGCGGCAAGCGGCTTGCGGTGCTGGGGCTGGCGTTCAAGGGCGGCACGGACGATGTACGCGAATCGCCGGCATTCGACATCATCCGCATGCTGCTGGCAGAGGGCTGCACCATCGTGGCCTTCGACCCGGCGGCAACGGAGCGGGCCAAGGCGGAACTACCTCCGAGCCCGTCGCTGCAATATGCGGAAGAACTCTACGCGGCGGCTACGGGGGCAGATGCACTGCTCATCCTGAGCGACTGGCCTCAATTTGGCGAGCTGGATCTGGAAAAGCTGCAGACGCTGCTGCGCTACCCGATCGTGATCGACGGGAGGAACTTATACGATCCGCGTGAGATGCTGGAACGTGGCTTTACCTACCTGAGCGTTGGCCGGCCGGCCGTGTATCCTGCGCGAGAGACAGCAGGGGCTCGAAGCCTGCGGTGATCGAAGGCGAAATCTGCGGGGAGTTTGTTCGAGGAGCGGCGGCCTTTGAAGAAGATGCGAATCCTGGTCACCGGCGCGGCAGGCTTTCTCGGTTCGCACCTGACCGACGTGCTGCTGGCGGATGGGCACACGGTCATCGGGGTCGACAACCTCGCAACAGGACGGCTGGCTAACTTGGAGCATCTGCAGGGCGAGCCGCATTTCTCACTACTGGAACGCGATATCTGCCAGCCCTTCGAACCCGGCCAGGTGGATGCGATCTACAATATGGCATCCCCGGCAAGCCCCGCAGAGTACATGCGGCTGGGTGTGGAGACGCTGCGGGTCGGCGCTTACGGGGTCTTCAACACACTCGACATCGCGCGCCGCTATCGTGCGCTCTATTTGCATGCATCCACATCGGAGTGCTACGGCGATCCCGAGGTACACCCGCAAGCGGAGAGTTATTGGGGGCATGTGAACCCCGTCGGCCCGCGCTCAGTCTACGACGAGGCGAAGCGCTTTGCCGAGGCGACGGTGATGGCGTACCACCGCTATCGCGGCGTGAACACGCGGCTGGTGCGTATCTTCAATACTTATGGGCCGCGGCTGCAGCCGAACGATGGCCGCGTGATCTCGAACTTTCTGATGCAGGCCTTGCGCGGCGAGGACCTGACCATCTACGGCGATGGGTCGCAGACGCGGTCGTTCTGCTACGTGACCGATCTGATCGATGGCATTGTGCGGTTGGCGGCCAGCGACGAGCACCAGCCGGTCAACATCGGCAACCCCGTGGAATGGACCATTGCGGATTGTGCGCGTGAGGTGCTCGCAGTGACTGGCTCCAAGAGCAAGCTGCGCAGCCTGACATTGCCGGTGGATGATCCGGCACGGCGACGTCCGGACATTACCCGCGCTCGCACAATGCTAGGCTGGGAACCCAAAGTGCAATTGCGGGAGGGGCTGAGCCTTTGCATCCCATACTTCACACGCGCGGTACAGGAAAGCGTCGACACGCAGCAATCGGCTGGTTGAGCAGGGCAGACTCTGCCCGGTTGTTTGCCTGCGCACTTTTCATCCTCATCTTTCTGACCGGTTCATCGGCACGGGCGCAGCAGGCGGCCGGACCTCTGCTACGGTTGCATGAGGGATGGTGGCTCGCGTCCGGGTGCGACGTGTCCGCGAGCGGTGAGCAACTGTCATCCGCTCTCTACAAAGCCGCGCATGGATGGAGAGCGACGGCCGTACCCTCGACCGTGCTGGCTGCGCAGGTTGCCGGGGGAGAGTTTCGCGACCCTTACTTCGCGCGCAATCTTCGCACCATTCCGGGGACCGACTACCCGATTGGCAAAATCTTTTCGCGAATGCCGATGTCGCCGAGCAGCCCGTACGCCTGCCCGTGGTGGTATCGCACGCGGTTCGCCGTGCCCGCGGCGGCACGAGGAAAGACGCTGTGGCTGCGCTTTGGCGGTATCAACTATCGCGCGAACATCTGGGTGAATGGCCAGCAGCTGGCTGGATCGAGCGATGTTGCGGGCGCATATCGGACCTATGAATTCGATGTGACTCCACTGCTGAAGCCGGGCACGGGAAACGCGATCGCGGTCGAGACATTCGCGCCGACGGAAAATGATCTCGCGATCAACTGGGTGGATTGGAGCCCATGCCCGCCGGACAAAGACATGGGGCTGACGGGTGATGTTGCCCTGTACACAAGCGGATTCGTGAGCGTGCGGTCGCCGATGGTGGTGACGCGCCTGTCGAGTCCTTCAGACATTGCAGAGCTGACGGTATATGGCGAAGTCCATAACGCGAGTTCGCATCCGGTGCGCGGCTTCGCAACGATTGCGCTGCTGGGCATGGAGGCGGAGCAGCCGGTGGCGCTCGATGCCGGCGAGAGCCGCACCGTCGTCTTTACACCAGAGCAGTTTCCGCAGCTTCGCGTGCCGCATCCGCCGCTGTGGTGGCCGTATCAGATGGGAGGGCCGCATCTGGAGAAGCTGCGGATGAGCTTCCGTGCGGATGGCAGAGTGTCCGACGAGGCGATTGCGCAGGTCGGAATTCGCGAGATCACTTCCGAGCTGACCGACACGGGCGCGCGGCTGTTTCGCGTGAATGGAAAACCGGTGCTTGTGCGTGGCGGGGGCTGGTCCGGCGACATGCTGCTGCGGGAGCAGCCGCAGCGGCTGGAGCAGCAGTTTGAGATGGTGCGCGACCTGCACCTGAACGCGATTCGCCTGGAGGGCAAGCTTGAGACAGATGCGTTCTATCGGCTGGCCGATGAGCAGGGCATTCTGGTGATTGCAGGCTGGTGCTGCTGCGACCGGTGGGAGCAATGGCCGCAATGGACGCCGGAAAACTACACGGTAGCTGCGGCGTCACTGCGCGCGCAGATGCTGCGCATCCGCAGCCATCCCAGTTTGCTGGTGTGGCTGAACGGCAGCGACAATCCGCCGCCGCCGAAGGTGGAGAAGATGTATCTCGATATCGAGCGCGACACGCATTGGCCGAACCCGACGCTCTCCTCGGCATCGGCGCGCCCGACGACGCTGACCGGCGAGACCGGGGTAAAGATGACTGGGCCTTACGACTATGTCGCGCCCTCCTACTGGCTGACGGATCCGAAGAAACGCGGCGGAGCGTGGGGCTTCAACACGGAAACGAGCCCGGGACCCGCGATTCCAATGGAATCCAGCCTGCGGCGATTTCTTCCCACCGCCACTCTGTGGCCGCCCAGCGAAGACTGGCAGTATCACAATGGAAGCGGCGGCTTTGCCAACACGGCGGTTTTCGACGGCGCGATGAAGCAGAGCTATGGCGAGCCACATTCGCTGGCCGAGTATGAGCAGACCGCGCAGGCGATGGCGTATGACGGGGAGCGCGCCATGTTCGAGGCATATGGGCGCAACAAGTACACGTCCACAGGTGTGGTGCAGTGGATGCTGAACAATGCGTGGCCTTCGATGATCTGGCACCTGTACGACTACTATCTCGACGCGGGTGGCGGCTATTACGGCACGCGCAACGCCTGCGAGCCGTTGCACGTGCAATATTCGTATGACGACCACAGCGTTGTCGTGGTGAACAGCACGTATGTAGCGGCGCCCGGACTTCATGCGAAGGCCAGCGTGTATGATGCGCAGCTTCGACCGGTCTACGAGCACGAGGCTGCAGTGGATGCGCGCCCTGACAGCTCGAATCGGGTGCTCGATATTCCTGCGGACGTGCTGACGGGCGATGGCAATCTTCATTTCGTCCGGCTGACGCTGAGCGATGCAGCCGGGCGAGAGGTGAGCGAGAACTTTTACTGGATTCCCGCGAGGCTGACGGAGTTTGACTGGCAGCACGGTGACTACCGCTACACGCCTGCTCTGCGGGAGCCGGACTTTACTGCTTTGAAGGCGCTACCGCATGCGCACGTTGCTGTCGAGATGGTGAAGTCGGAGCCGGACGGCCGCGTGATGCTCCGCCTAAGAAACGATTCGTCCGCGCTTGCGTTTCAGATTGCGCTGCGCGCTCTCGATGAGCACGGGGGGCCGGTCGTGCCGGCATTCTGGTCGGATAACTACGTTGCGCTGATGCCGGGCGAGTCGAGAACGCTCACCGTTCGCTCATCATCGCATGGTGGCGGCCGGATCGCGGCAATCGAGGTGGCGGGGTGGAATGTCGGCGAGGAGCGAGTCTCCGTGCACAGTGCTGAGAGGCGCCGTCCTGATCAGGAAACGGTGGCGTTGCCATTTGCGCGGGCTTCTGCTTCCGCCAGCCAGCCGCGCCGGAGTGATGCGACAGGGATGCTCGATAAATAAGGCTTGATATCGAGGATCGGTGTGCCGTCCAGCATGTCGACGCCGCACACGTGCAGCTCCGCATTCTGGCGGCGGCGCAGCTCGACGACAGTGAGCCCGATTGGGTTCGGGCGACGGGGCGATCGTGTGGCGAAGACTCCGTGCTTGCGATTGTCCGACGGCGGCGTCCCGAGCAGCTCGAAGTGCTGTGAGCGGTCGAACTCCCAGAGCACGATCAAGTGCGAGAACCCCTCAATGTCCGTGAGGCCGAGCTCGAAGTCAGGCAGGATGGTAATCACGCCCTCTGCTTCATGGCTGGCTCCGAGTCCCTTTGGTACATCACTGGCTTCCTTGTAGGGAGTGCTGACAAATCCGATGGGCCAAGGCGTAAACATATGAGGCTGCACCTCCATTCATCCGTTCTAGCCGTTCCAGTTGCCGGCAAAGCGTGCGGCTCAGGCTCTATTGCATTTGACGTTGCCGGCCAGGAGCGTTAGCTTAAGAGCAGTGGAACTCATCTACACCCCGGCTGCCTGTTGCTGCGACTGTTGTTGCGCACGCGGCTGCGTGGGTGCTGTTCGATGAGCTAGTGATCTAAACACATCACTTCAAGCGAATCCGAAAGCTCCAACCGCAGCCACTTTGCAGTTGGGGCTTTTCCTTTTCTATACGATGCAGCACACCAGAAGGGAATGGCATGACGCAGGCGAGTCCTCCTAAGGAAACAAAGGCGCAGAAGACAGAACGCCTGAAGATCGAAAAGAATCCCTGGGCGGCCTTTGACGAAGTCCGTCGCTTTGCGGCGGAGGGCCGCGGGAGTGTGCTGCCGGAATGGGCGAGCCTGTACTTCAAATGGTGGGGCATCTATACGCAGGGCGATGGCGCGGGAGCGCTGGGCGGAGTGGGCGGTGAAGGCAAGGCCAGCGAATATTTCATGCTGCGTATTCCCGTTTCGAATGGCATTCTCTCGTCCGCGCAACTCAGTGCGATTGCGGAGATCGCGCAGCGGCACGGGCGCAACCTCGCGGACATCACTGTCCGGCAGGCGATCCAGCTCCACTGGCTGACGATCGAGAGCCTGCCTGAGATCATCGAGCGGCTAGATTCTGTTGGACTTTCGCCGCGCGGCGCTTGCGGGGATGTCGTTCGCAACGTCACAGGTTGTCCGCTGGCGGGCCTGGCGGCAGACCAGGTCTTCGACGCCTCGCCGGTTGCGCTGGCTGTGGCGCGCGCGCTGGCGGGGAATGCGGAGTTCTACAACCTGCCGCGCAAGTTCAAGATTTCGGTGACGGGTTGCAGCTCGTGGTGTTCGTATCCCGAGATCAACGACATCGGGCTGTCGCCAGTGCGGCGGGGTCGTGAGGTGGGCTTCTCGGTGCGGGTGGGAGGCGGGCTCTCTGCGGATCCGCATCTCGGCGTGCGGCTGGATGCTTTTGTGCGTCCTGGGCAGGCCGTGGAGGTGGTAACTGCAATTGCTACGATTTTCCGGGAGCAGCAGGGTCTGCGCGAAAGCCGCGATCGTGCGCGTCTGAAGCATCTCTTTCTCAAAGAGGGTTGGACAGCGGAGAAGTTTCTCAATGAGCTGCAGATACGGCTGCCATTCCGTATCGAGCCGGGAGTTGAGGAAGGAGTGCCGCCCGATGTCCTGCGGGATCATGTAGGCGTGCACCGGCAGCGACAGGCGGATCTCTACTATGTCGGTGCTGCGGTGTTGCGTGGACGGCTCACTGGCGACCAGCTTGCGGCGGCGGCGCAACTGGCCGAGCGGTACGGCTCCGGCGAACTGCGCACGACGGTGATGCAGAACCTGCTCTTCGTGAACGTGCCGAAGCGCAATGTGAACGTGCTGGTCGCAGCGCTTGCCGCGATTGACCTGAGGGTAGAGGGTTCGCACTTCTGGCGCGGCGCCATCGCGTGTACGGGAGCGGAGTTCTGCAAGCTGGCCATCACCGAAACTAAGGGATTTGCGCGATGGCTGGTGGAAGAGATGGAGACGCGGCTGCCGGAATTCGATCAACAGCTAAAGCTGCATGTGACCGGTTGCCCCAACAGTTGCGGACAACACTGGATCGCGGACGTGGGCATTGAGGGCAAAAAGATCAAGCACAACGGCGCGCTGGTGGACGCTTACTACTTCTGCGTGGGCGGCAGCGCCGGGGGGGACGCGGCGATTGCGCGACCGGTGGGCTATCGCTGCCCGGCCACCCTGGTGCCGGAGTCGCTCGAACGGCTGTTGCGGGGTTATCTGGAGAGTCGCCAGACAAGCGAAAGTTTGCGGACATTTTTGACCAGACAGAGCAATGACCATTTGCGTGCGCTGCTGGCCGGGGAAGTAACCGCTGCCGTGGAGCGAGATCAGCCCGCGGGACGTGTGCAGATAGGAGTGGGAGAATGAGCGCGCCGCTGCTGCCTCTTTTTGTGAAGCTCGAAGGACGTCCTTGCCTGGTTGTAGGCGCGGGAGGGATTGGACTGCAGAAGGTGCGCAGCCTGCTGGAGTGCGGGGCGAAGGTAACTGTCGTTGCTCCAGATGGGCGCGACGAGATGCGAGATCTCGAGAAGCAGAAAAGGATCGTCTGGCGTCGCCGGCGCTATGGTATTGAAGACATTGATGGGCAACAACTGGTGATTGCTGCGACGAGTGATCCTGAGGTGAACCACGCCATTTATGGCGATGCCACGGCCGCAGGCGTACTCGCGAACGCCGTGGACGATCCGCCCTTCTGCGATTTTTATTTTGGCTCGGTGGTGCGGCGCGGCCCTCTGCAGATCGGCATCTCGACCGCGGGGGAGAGTCCGGCACTGGCGCAGCGATTGCGACAGCAGTTGGAGGCGTTGCTCGATAAAGGAACGGGTCCCTGGCTGCAACGGTTGGGCGCACTGCGGCGCGAAGTCTTGGCCGCTTATCCGACCGGGGAGAGGCGCAACGATCTGCTGCGTACGCTGGCCACGCGCGATGTGTGCGATTCGCCTGAGTGTCCGTCACGCGCGATGGCGTTGGAAACACCGCGTCAGGATCCGCGCCAGGAGCGAGGATCGTGGTGGCTGACATGAGCACTGCGGAAAAAGGGACGGTCTACCTTGTCGGTGCCGGGCCGGGCGATCCGGAGTTGCTGACATTGAAGGCTGCCGCGCTGCTGCGCTCCGCGGACCTGGTGCTGCATGATGATTTGGTGCCTGCCGCGGTCATTTCGATTGCAGGCGGCCAGGCGCTGGTGGTCAGTGTAGGCAAGCGCTGCGGCATGAAGCATGTGCACCAGTCGGAAATTCACGCGCTGATGATCGAGGCGGCACGGCGGCAGCTCAGCGTGGTGCGGCTGAAGAGTGGGGATCCGCTGGTGTTTGGGCGTGCCGCGGAGGAGATGGATGCGCTGCGCGCGGCCGATGTCCCCTTCGAGGTGGTGCCTGGAATTACGGCTGCATTCGCGGCAGCGGCGCAAATTGGCTGTTCGCTGACCGATCGGCGCAGCGCGTCCAGCATTGAGCTGCATACGGGACATAAAGCAGCGGACGCAGATCAACAGGAGATGCGTGAGTCGACGACGCGCGTGGTGTATATGCCGGGCCGCAACTTTCGCGGCCTGGCAGAGGAGCGGCTGCAGGCGGGGGATGCGCTCGCGATGCCTTGCTGCGTGATCAGCCGCGCAGCACATCCAGATCAGAGCATTCAATGGAGCACACTGGGCGACTTGGCCGATG
>JAUTWX010000391.1 GCA_030838385.1 Acidobacteriaceae bacterium | reverse complement strand
AGCGAAGCCTAGAAAAATCCAGAAAAATGCCGTGATCCAGCGATCATCTGACGGCATAACTGCAAACAAGTTCAACCGGACCCCAGGCTCGATCCTCGTCATCGCCGACTGCAACACCCAGCCATGGACACCAAGCCAATCGAGCCAGTCCGCGTGCAGCAGGATCACTGTGGCGGTAACACAGAGACCATAAAAAATGCGGAACAGTGCGACGGGAACAGGAGATTGTGGAGTGAAGAAGAAATGCTCCCAAGCCTTCCTTAGTCGTTGCAGATTCACCGGAGATCTCCGGGGTCGAGGTAGCCCTCATAAAAAACATTCGGCTTGGGAACCGGAGCATAGGATTCGTCCGCTCCCGGCTTGATATCTGACCGGAACTCAATCAATACTACCTTGTCCGGTGGATCGGTTTGACTGTTGAACAGCCGCGCGACGTGAGCTGCAATGCCTGGCCACAGCGCTTCATTCTTCTGATCTGGAAGCATCTCGGCAAATTTTCGATATCTCTCCTTTTGATACCGCTCCCCAAAGCTGAGTTCCTCCATCCGGGGAAAGGTCCAGACCTTCATATGGCGATTTTGCGTAAAGACGACTGCTTTGATGTACGAATGGATCGACTTTGGATTTGGCGCAAACATATCCCACGATTGATAGAGACCGCTCCACAGCATGTAAGGACGAATGATCTCTCTCAGATCCCTCACCGCCGAAGAATTCACCGGCACTGACCAGCACGTGATAGCGAACAGGTGAAACAGTATAAAGATACTGATCGCGGCCCGTGGCAAGCCGTGATTCGCCGAATCTTCAGCCTCCGCTCTTTTACCAGAAGTAGCTTTCCCAGAGTTGGCCTTTCCAGAGCTGGCTTTCCCAGACTCGGCTTTCCGGGCATCTTTGTTTCGCTGACGATTCGTAGTCACCTTCATTGCGCTATCTTAGATTCTGCTCGCAGCCGTGACACTGACGAAGATGAGGCCCTTTTCGTTCGTACAATCTGCCTCATCCGAATACCCATTGGATGTCCTCAATAACTCCTCCCGGCGCCGGCGTTAACATCAAGCGAAGGAGCACTGACGTGGAATCCCTCGAAGACCTACTCGTTCTCGCCGAAACCGCACACGGCCACCTCTGCGCCGGGCAGATTCTCGGCGTCCGCATGGCCATGCTCGGCTGCCAGCGTTTGGGCATCGACGAGCCCCGCGGCCGTGACCGCAAGCGCCTCGTCACCTTCGTCGAAATCGATCGCTGCGCCACCGATGCCATCGGCGTCGTCACCGGCTGCCGCCTCGGCAAGCGCGCGCTCAAGTTCCGCGACTGGGGCAAGATGGCCGCCACCTTCATCGATCTCCCCACCGACAGAGCCGTCCGCATCGCCGCCCGCGAGTCATCCAAGGAGCTCGCCCGTGCCCTGCACCCCGAGATAGAAAACAAGAACCAGCAGCAGATGCTCGCCTATCGCGAGCTCTCCGACGCAGACCTCTTCACCGAAGAATGGGTCCGCGTCACCCTGCCACCCAAAGAATTTCCCGGCTACAAAGGCGAGCGTCTCGCCTGCGCAAAGTGCGGCGAAGGTATCAACTACGACCGCTTCGTCGAGCGAGGCGGCCAGCGCCTCTGCCAGGCCTGCGCCAATCCGGAAGAGCGCTATTATCAGCCGCGGAGCGAGTAGCACCATGACCCAGCTCGCTACCCGGCGAACCCCGGCTCTGCAACATCAGCAACAATAGCTAGTCCCTTCTGGTCGTGCACCTTGGCCAGAAACACACCAAGAACGATCTACGTCGCGATCAAATAAACGCTCCCAGCGAATGCCACTGGAAGCCGCGACCCTCCCATCGGGATCATCAGGAAGGATGGCGGAATCATCATGAGGGCAGCCGCCACGCAGAGCGGCCAACCCCACCGCCGCATGCAAAGTGCGGGCGCGAGGACCATCGTGTAATGACACCAGGCGATGGGAGAGCACAGAATCGCCGCGCAAACGGCAATTACGCTGGTAGCTGTGATGCCGGGCTTCGCTCGCCAGATTGTCCATGCAAGCAACAGAGCTATAGCGGCTGCGAGCCCAATGCCAACCGCATGCTGTCCAAGTCGCGTGAAAAATGCAGAGATCGACATATCGGTTGGAACTATCCAATGCAGATCATTCGCCGTGGCATGGATCCACTCGCGATAGATCCTCACCCCATACAAGGGAATCGGCGCCACGCTGCATAGGACAGCGAACCCGAACGAACGAAGCGCGAGCCGTCGGTTACCTGCAAGAAACAGGAAGACCGGCCAGAAGATGAAGTTGGGCTTCATCGCAACCAGTACGCCGATCATGACCGCCGCTGGCAGTTCCCGACCTTCGACAAGCCAGATCCACGCCAGGGCGGCGACGAAAAGCAGAAGAAGATACATCTGTCCAATCCATAGCGTGTCGAAGACCGACCCGGCCAGGAGTAGCCAGAGTATCTGCCTTTTCTGAATATCTGGATAGCGCCACAAGAGCAATGCGGCCGTGAATGCGGCGAAAGCGACCGATCCTATCGTCCACGCTCTGATGAATCCCAGAATCGTCAGATGAGACAGCCCTTGAAAGAGCGGCAGCAGAAAGGGCGGATTCAGGTTGCAATCAAATATTGTCCGGGGATCGTGAGCAGAAGGATGAAACCTCAAGGTCAACGGATACGCCGCGTAAGGATTGATGCCATGTGTTGCCGCCACACCGGAGGCCCAGTAGCTTCCGAACACGCGATAGTTCGTCCAGTTGTGCTGGAGCAGAGATAAGACAAACATCAACAGGACGAAGCATCCGGTGATGTAGATCGTCCATGAAGCCGCAGGAGCTCTCTTCACACCGGGGTGCTCACTGAAAGGTCGCCTGCCGCGTCATCTGTTGTTTCCATTGAAGGAGCCGAATTTTAGCACGACTCCATCGAAATTCCATTCCTCTCCACGCAGCAAATGGATATCAGCTACTCACAACCGTCACGCAGGAAGCCCTCAGCCTGCCTCCCTATACCGACCGAGGGACCAAGCAGCAGCTCAGTGGGCCCTCAAACAAATCGCTTCGTCACAAATCCCGCGCGATACACTCCTCGCACACTAGACTGGCCGCCGGCACAATTGAGTCCAGAATCTTCCGAGGCGATCGCATGAAATCTCTCATCCTCGCGCTAGCGCTAGCCTTCACCCTCGATGGTGGAGCGCAGACGCAGACGCAGAAACCCGCACCGACCCTCCGTTCCATCCTGCTCGACGAGCTGCACAGCACTCATGACAAGAGCGACTGGTTCGTCTGCTCCAACGTCGCCGTCGCCAACCTCACACCGGAGCAGGCGCGCTGGACCGACGGCAAGGGCAACCACTCCGTGGGCCAGCTCACCTATCATCTGGTCTTCTGGAATCAGCGCGCGCTCCAGGGCTTCCGCAGTGAAAAGCGCACGGACTTCAGCGGCAACAACGACGAGACTTTCAATAACTTCGACGCGAAGCAGTGGAACGACACCGTCCATCAGCTCGACCAGGTGATGACCGATATCGAAAAGACAGTTGCCTCAGCCACCGACGCGCAGCTCGCCGAATGGGCGCCCACCATTGCAAACATCAGCACGCACAACGCCTACCACACCGGCGAAATCGTTATGGTGCGCAAAGAGCAGGGTGCATGGGACGCAAGCAAAGGCGTGAAGTAGCGCAGCGGTTAGATACATCACGGAGAACGGGACCCCTATCCGCTGCGAGCATCGGGAGCAGTTCGCTCGATGCGCGTGAGTGCCTATGCCTGGACAGCAACTTCTTCGATAGCGCGCGCCGCACGGAAGACCATGCCCTCGCCGAAGTGCGGGCCTAGTACCTGCGCACCAATCGGCAGCCCTTCGCTCGAAACGCCGCACGGCACCGATACCCCACAGATGCCGGCCAGACTCGCCGTCACGGTATAGATGTCCGCGAGATACATAGACACCGGATCGTCCGTCTTCTCGCCGATGCGGAAGGCCGGCGTCGGTGCCGTCGGCGTCACAATCACGTCCACTTTCTCGAACGCCTTCAGAAAATCCTCTGTCAGCACGCGCCGCACCTGCTGCGCCTTGCGGTAATACGCATCGTAGTAGCCCGCGCTCAGCACATACGTTCCCAGAAGGATGCGCCGCTTTACCTCGCGTCCGAAGCCGCGCTCGCGCGTCTCGCGGTACATTTC
>JAUTWX010000389.1 GCA_030838385.1 Acidobacteriaceae bacterium | reverse complement strand
TGCAGGAACGCCTGCTACCCCAGGGACAGGCAGCGATGATCCTGAACCTGCGCGACCAGCCCATCGCGATTTACGAAGACAAGGGCGGCGCGCAATATTACGGAACAGCGGTCCTCTCCGGCGCTCGCTCCAACTGCTTCACCATCGATTGCAATCAGCAGGAGCGCGTCGTCGGCGTGCAGTTCGTCGCCGGAGGCGCATCTCCCTTTTTTCGCATGCCGATGTCGGAGCTGGAAGATGCTTCCTTCGATATGGCTGACCTGTGGGGCAAGGAGGCAGCCTGGGTGCGCGAGCGCGTGTTGGCCGCTGCGACTCCGGGCGCAATGCTGCAGATGCTGGCCGCATGTCTGGAAGAACGGCTCGGCACGGTTGCCTGCCTCGCCGCACCGAAGCCAGGCGCGGGCGCGCGCTCTCGAGCGGAGTTAGGCTATACATCCCGCCTGCATCCCGCCGTCATCTACATGGCCCGCGAGCTGGACATCTGCGATGGTCCGGGACGCGTGCAGGCAGTGACAGGAAAGATCGGCATGAGTCAGCGCCGCGTGGCGCAGCTCTTTCACGAGCAAGTGGGTGTTTCGCCGAAGACCTTTCATCGCGTGCGGCGCTTCCAGCACACGCTCGCGCGGCTGCGCGGCGTTCGCCAGGTGAACTGGGCAGATCTGGCCCTCGAGTGCGGCTACTACGACCAGGCGCACCTCAGCCACGACTTCCGCCAGATCGCAGGCATGACGCCGAGCGCCTATCTCGCCGCGGCGACCGAGCATCTGAACCATGTGCCGCTTCGAGATTAGCTGCACTGAGGATTAGCAGCGAGGCTTCCAGTTTTTACAAGACGCGCGGTGCGGCCCCGGAGCAGAATTGTTTGCGAAAGGAGAGTTGCGATGGCACGAGTGAATCCAATTCCGGAGGGCTCTCACAGCGTACAGCCCTACATGATCTTCGCAGGATGCCAGAAGGCAATGGAGTTCTATGCGAAGGCCTTCGGCGCGCGAGCTGCTGTGCATGAAAGGCCCCGACGGCCTGGTAGGCCACGCTGAGATGCAGATCGGCGACAGCCACATCATGATGGCGGACGAGTCGCCGCAGATGGATGCGTACGCGGTGAAGCACTACGGCGGATCGCCCATCAGCCTGATGCTCTACACCGAGGACTGCGACGCGATGCATGCGAAGGCGTTGGCAGCGGGTGCGGAGAGCGTGCGCGAGCCCGCGGATCAGCCGTACGGTATCCGCATGAGTGGCGTGCGCGATCCCTTCGGCTACAAGTGGTGGATCGGCACGCAGATCAAGGTAATGTCTGAGGGCGAAATTCAGGATGCGACACTGGCGACCCACGGGACGGTGTGACCATGACTACAGATGCATTTCGCCGCGCCGTGCTGGCGCTGCCCGGCGTGATCGAGAGCGAGCACATGCACCATCCTGACTTCCGGATAGGGAACAGAATTTTCGCAACCCTCGGTTCGCCCGATGCTGAATGGGGCATGGTGAAGCTGCCACCGGATGCGCAACAGAAGCTGGTGGAAGCGATGTCGGAGACCTTTCAGCCAGCCGCCGGCGCATGGGGACGGCAGGGCTCGACGTTAGTGCGGCTGGCCAAGGCGAAGCCGCAGGTGCTCACCTACGCGCTCGAGATGGCATGGCGCCTCGCGCAGGCGAAACCAACAAGGAAAAAGTCCGCCTAAGTCTGCTGCTAACTCTGCGTTGAGTGGCGCAGAACGAAATCCGCTCGCTCAGCCGGACTCGCCAGAGGCAGCCTGACCATGCGGTAGCCGAGCTCTGTATAGGTCTTCACGATGGCATGCTCGGTGCGCTCTGCTTCCTCCACGCTCTGGCGGCGCTCCGTGTCGGTCAAGTAAATCGCAGGCCACCACGGCGCCAGGAACACCGGATCGCCATAGCGGCAGGCCCTCGCCTGCTCGCGCAGATGTGCGGGAAGGATGCAACCGATCAGATCGGCGCAGGTGAAACCATCGCCAACACCACGATCGAAGTAGATCGGGTCCCGCGAGTGCTTCGCGGCTTGTTCCTCCCAGGTGAGGATCGACCGCTGCATCAGAAGCTCTGCGAAACGCGGCGCATCAGCCCACGGCACCGCGCTGCCGCCGGATGCAACCTGCTCCTGAATGACAGCACGGGCGTCTTCGGGAATGCAGAGATGGCCGCGGCGGGCGAGCTCGGCGAGCAGCGTGGTCTTGCCGCTGCCCGGGCCTCCGGTAATGACATAGAAGGGTGGTGTTTCAATCAAAAGATACTCAGCCGGTTACAGAATAGGGATCGCGGCGGCTCTACCCGGAGAGCGCCGGAAGGTGAGCTGGAAGACAAGCATCGCATATCTTCGCGAAACCATGGATTGGCCAAATCAGCCCGAAAGGTGTATATACACTGTATGGCGGATTTTCAATTCCTGCTGGAGCGCACACGGCACTGCACCTGCTCCTCGCTGCGGCGGGCTACCCGGGCAGTCACCGCCCATTATGAGGCGCAGTTTCGCGGCTCCGGGCTGCGCAGTACGCAGTTCACGATTCTGTCGGTGCTCGCCCAGGCCGGTCCTCTGCCCATGACCCGTCTGGCCGATCTGCTCGGCGTGGAGCGGACCACGCTGACGCGCAACCTGACCGTGCTGGCGCGCGGCGGGCTGGTGGAGTGGGCGAGTGCAAAGGACGGCCGCGTCCGCAAGGCGGCGCTGACCAAAGCCGGAAACGCGATGCTGCACAAGTGCATGCCGCGCTGGGTGGCGGCGGAGGCGAGTGTAGGGAAGATATTGAAGAAGTTCCGGCTGCCGCAGCTTTCGACCTAGCCGGTTATGCGAGCAGTGCCGGATTTTTCATTTGGGCCATTAGGTGTAGGTACACGGAGGTGTGTATGTTCGATCTAATGTCTACCGCGGAGCTGACTGCCAGTTGCGCGATCGTTGTCTTCTTCCTCTCGTCCATGTTGTCGAATACCGCGCGGCAGCGAGGCGTCGTGGCGGCAGCGCTGGCAGGCTGGTTCTGCCTGGTGCTGGCGGCGGGCGCGACCGGTGTATTGGCGCGTCCGATTGGGCCCGGCGTGCCAGGTGTAGGCGTCGCGGTGGTCATTCCACTCTCGCTGCTGAGCCTGCTGGTGCTGGGCAGCGCGCGAGGACGCGAGCTGGTGCGTCGCGCGCCAATGTCGGCG
>JAUTWX010000371.1 GCA_030838385.1 Acidobacteriaceae bacterium | reverse complement strand
CCCTCGTCCATGGGCCGCTCATAACTACCGCCGGCAGGGTGCGACTCGATGCTGTCCGGCTTGCCATAGGCGATGTACATGTGGCCGCGGTCGGACTTCCAACCCGGCTTGCCGGCGGCGAAATGCTCATTGGCATAAGCGATGCGGCGGTAGTGCTCTTCCTTGAACTCGTTCTCGGGCGAGTCGGGATTCGGATTGCGGCGCAGCCAGAAGTTCTCGATGAAGGCCTCGCGCTCCTCATCGTTCGACAGGCTCTTGAACGCCTTCATCTCCTGGTCGGTGATGATCCAGCGCACATCCTCATCCATCCACTTCTTGTAAGGCCCCTTCAACTCCTGCCGCAGCTCCTTTTGCTGCTTGAACTTCTCCTTATCGCTGAGCGGGCGATCCAATGGGTCCTGGGCCGGCTGTCCGGCACTGGTGGCTCCATCCTGAGGTGCGGTCTGCTGGCCATGCAGGGAGGGGAGGAAAAACGCGGATACTGCCAAGGCAAAAGCACAGATAAAACGATGTTGAACCGAATACATATGGTTCCCGTTGGGACTCCTAATCAGTGCAGTTATTCTATGGGTCCGTGAGGGACAAGGACAATCAAATCCGAGCAGAAAAAGTCAGCCGCGCCGATGGCAGCCGGAAAATTGCCGACGGGTACAGACTTGGTATCATTGGAGCGCACTTCTTCCGCTGAACCGAATGCGCGGCTGGATTGCGCTGCGATTCCAGCGCGCTCCCCGGCTTGAGGGGAACTATTCGCCGCCGGAAACCGTAACTTTCTCTGCTTGTATAGAAGACTTTGTCCGAAATGACGAGGAATGGGTCACTACAGATGAAACGCAAACGCCTCTTGTGGTTCGGATTAGCTGCCGTGGTTGTGTTGCTGGTGGTAGTGGGAATGGTTGTGGCCCGTGCCCAATCAGGCTATGCAAAGGTAGTAACCGGCAAGGCCGTTCGGGAGGACATCCTCTCCCAGGTGAGCGGCACCGGGCAGATCAAGCCGAAGGTCTACGCCAACGTCGGCGCCGAGACCATCGGGCGCATCACTCACCTCTATGTGAAGGAGGGTGATCATGTGAAGAGCGCACAGGTTCTCGCGACCATGGAGAATGTGCAGCCTGCGGCCGATGTCGCGACGCAACAGGCCACGATTCAGTCCTCGAAAACAGACATGAACTCGTACACTGCCGCAGAGAAGACCGCCGAGGCCAATCTGGTCAGCGCGAAGGCGACGCTCGAGCAGAAGGACCTGGACTGGAAACGCGGACAGTCGCTCTACGAGAACAATCTAATTCCCAAGTCCGACTACGACACGCGGAAGGCTGCCTACGATGTCGCTGTGGCAGCGGTAGCACAGAACCAGGCTGCCATTGTGCAGGCAAGAGCACAGACACAGTCCGCGAGCGGACGCATCGACCAGGCCACCGCAGCACTGCGCCGCTTCAAGGATGTGCTGAACCGCACAGTCGCGGTGGCGCCATTTAACGGCATTGTGACCAATCTTCCCGTTCGCGAGGGCGAGACTGTCGTCATCGGCATCCAGAACGCGGAAGGCAGCACGCTGATGACGATCGCGGATATGTCCGTCGTGACCGCAGAAGTGAAGGTAGACGAGACCGACATCGTAAACGTGAAAAACGGACAGACCGCGGACATCACCATCGATGCCCTGCCGGGCAAGATTTTCAAGGGGCACGTGACCACCGTGGGCGACCAGGCGATCCTGCGCTCCACCGGCATCGCTACCAGCCAGAGCACAACCGGCACCGAAGAGGCCAAGGACTTCAAAGTGGTAGTCACGCTGGACAACCCGACCAACGATCTGCGTCCAGGCCTCTCCGCGACTGCCAAGATCCTGACCGCCGAGAAGAAGGATGTGTTGTCGATTCCTCTCCAGGCGCTGACCATGCGCCGCCCTGGCGAGGTCGTCGAGGATGCCAAAGGCAAGAAGGTTGACGCTGCGGTTGTGAGCAAGGAGCCGCAGGTGCAGGGTGTCTTTGTGTTGCAGCATGAGGGCAGAAAGCTGAAGGCGCACTTCATCCCGGTGAACACGGGAATTACTGGTACGACGGACATTGAGGTGACCAGCGGACTGAAGGCGGGCGACGAGATCGTGACCGGCTCGTACAAGACGCTGCGCGAATTGAAGAGTGGTGCGCTGGTGAAACCGATGGATGCCAACGCCGCAGCCGCTGGCGCGTCCACTACATAACGCAGGTCGCGAGCATGCAGGTGCAACCAAGAAGGAGCCCCAGATGGCGGCTGAAACAGTGACAGCCACGGAGACGACCACCACCACGCTGCCGCCCCGCGGCGATGTGATTGTCGTAGAGGACCTGTGGAAGACCTACGACATGGGCTCCGAGCAGCAGGTGCACGCGCTGCGCGGCATAAGCCTGCGCATCCAACACAACGAATACGTTGCCATCATGGGTCCTTCCGGCTCCGGCAAGTCCACCCTGATGAACCTGATCGGCTGCCTCGATTCGCCGAGCCAGGGTACCTACACGCTGAACGGGCATCGCGTCAGCGATCTGAACGACGATGAGCTGGCGCGTATCCGCAATCGCGAGATTGGCTTCGTCTTCCAGACCTTCAATCTGCTGGCGCGCGCCACGGCGCTACACAACGTGGAGTTGCCGCTGATCTACAATGGAACGCCATCGGCGGAGCGGATTGAGCGCGCCAAGGCTGCTCTGCGCGCCGTGAATCTTGAAGAGCGCATGAACCATAAACCGAATGAGCTCTCCGGCGGCCAACGACAACGCGTTGCCATTGCACGTGCACTCATCAACCGGCCCTCGATCATCCTGGCCGACGAGCCAACCGGCAACCTGGACTCGAAGACCGGCGACGAGATCATGGCGCTGTTCGATGAGCTGTACGCGCGCGGCAACACCATCGTGCTGGTGACACATGAGCCTGACATTGCCGAGTTCGCGCACCGGGTCGTGCACATCCGTGACGGAGTGATCGACTCCGACGTGAAATCATCGCGCGCCGCCAACCCACACACCAAGACATAGCGTCCCTGAGTTCGCCGTCCCATCGGACAGCCAGCTCCGCACATCACTCGGTCCTTGCGGGGTATCCGATCGGTCCTTGCAGGGTATCGTTGATAGATATCCACTCGAGGACCTGCCTTCATGCTCCTGATCTCCTGCCTGCTCGCGGCCGCCACATTGCCACAGACGCTGCCGCCGCAGCCGCCCGCCTCCATGTCGTCCTCTACCCTCGCCCAGCGCGAGAAGTCCCTGAACGCGGTCTTCTCCGACTACTGGGAGCAGCAACTCAAGGATTCGCCGGAATTTGCCTCCACACTGGGGGACAAGCGCTACGACGACCAACTCAGCGACTACTCGGCTGCCGGCTACAACACGCATCTGGAGCACGACCGCGCCTTCCTCGATCGGCTGGGCGCGATCGACGCCGCAGGGCTTTCGGCGCAGGAGCAGTTGAGCAAGGACCTGCTGGTGCGCAAGCTGGTGGACGAGCAGGAGGAGGCCCGCTTCAAGCCGTGGGAGCTTCCGGTGAACCAATTTCACGGCCTTCATCTGGAGCTGCCACAGCTGGTGCCGCAGTTGAGCTTCGACACGGCGGACGACTACGACCACTATGTCTCGCGTCTCGGCAAAGTTCCGACGGCCTTCGCCCAGATCAGCGACAGCATGATGACCGGTATGGACGACAACCGCGTGCCTCCGAAATATTTGCTGGAGAAGGCGCTGGTCCAGGTAAACACGCTGGCGCAGCAGAAGCCAGAGGACTCACCCTTTGCCCTTCCGCTGAAGAAGTTCCCTGCCTCGATCCCGCAGACGCAGCAGGCAGAGATCCGCCAGCAGGTGTTGAAGGCGATCACGATGCAGGTGCTGCCGGCCTATGCGCGTTTTGGACGCTTCCTGTCGGCGCAGTACATCCCGCACGGGCGCACCGAGCCGGGCATCTGGTCGCTGTCCGATGGCGATGCGTACTACAAATTTCTCGTGCGCGAGAGCACCACGACCGACCTGACACCGGACCAGATCCACAAGATCGGCGAAGACGAGGTGGCCAAGGACGAGGCGCAGATGCTGGTAATCGCGAAGAAGCTTGGCTTCGCGGATCTGAAATCGCTGCGCGCTTCGATTCCCAACAACCCGAAGCTGCATCCGACCTCACCCGAGGCTCTGATCGCGGTGTACCGCGGCTACCTGGACGGCATGCGTCCGAAGCTGCCGCAGCTCTTCGGACGGTTGCCCAAGGCGCCGCTCGACGTGCAGGCTGTGCCGGATTACATGGCCAAGAACCAGGCTCCGGCCTACTACCAGCACGGCACGCCGGATGGCAAGCGGCCGGGCATGTTCTTCGTGAACACCTACAACTACGGGCAACGCCCGTTGACGATGGCGGAGACGGTGGCATACCACGAGGGGCTGCCGGGGCATCACCTGCAGATCGCCGTTGCGCAGGAGCTGACCGGCATTCCGGAGTTCCGCAAGCACAACTACTACACCGCGTACACCGAGGGTTGGGGGCTGTATGCCGAGCACCTGGGCAAAGATGTGGGGTTCTATACCGATCCGTACAGCGACTACGGCCGGCTGGAGGGCGACATCTGGCGCGCGATCCGGCTCGTGGTCGATACCGGCGTGCACTCCGAGCATTGGAACCGGCAGCAGATGGTGGACTACTTCCACGAGCACTCGTCCGTCGACGAGACGGCTGTGCAATCTGAGGTCGATCGCTACATCGCGATCCCATCGCAGGCGCTGGGCTACAAGATAGGTCAGCTCAAGTTCCTGGAGCTGCGCGCCAGGGCGCAGCAGGCGCTGGGGACGAAGTTCGACATCCGCGGATTCCACGACACGATCCTCGACTCCGGCGCGCTGCCGCTGGACGTTGTGGAGCAACGCGTGAATGCGTGGATTGCGTCGCAGCAGGGTAGCAAGGCACAGTAGATAGATGACGCACCGAACGCAGTCCTCCTCGCAACCTACTGACACCAACAAGCGCATCGATTCAGGCGACGCTCACCGCATCGACAAACGCGTCGCCATGCTGGGCGCGGGCAAGATGGGATCGATACTGATCGAGGGGCTGCTCCGCAGCGGACGATTCACGCCCGATCAGATCGCCGCGACGGTGCAGCATGACAATCGCGCGGCGGCGCTGGCAGAGCGCCTCCGGGTCGCGGTGAGCACCGACAATGCCGCGGCGGCGCGCGAGGCAGACCTGATCTTCATCGGGGTGAAGCCGTTCACGGTGATTGATGTCGTCCGGCAGATCAAGCCGGTGCTGACCCCGGAGAAGCTGATCATCTCCTTTGCCGCTTCGGTGAAAACAAAAGCCATCGAGGATGCGACGGAGCTGCTGGGCATGCCGGTGGTGCGAGCCATGCCGAACACGCCGGCAATGCTGGGCGCGGGCATGACGGCGCTGGCCGGCGGGCGGTTTGCCACGGTGCAGCATCTGCAACTGGCGGCGTCACTCTTTGCGAGCGTGGGCCGCACGGTGCAGGTCGACGAGAAGCACCTGGACGCGGTGACAGGGCTCTCCGGCTCGGGACCGGCGTTTATCTACATCATCCTCGAGGCGCTGGCCGAGGCGGGCGTGAAGGTCGGTTTGCCTCGCGATGTGTCCACGCTGCTGGCAGCGCAGACAACCTATGGCGCGGCGCGCATGGTGCTCGAAACCGGTGAGCATCCGGCGCTGCTGAAGGATGCGGTGACGACGCCGGCGGGCTGTACGGCGGATGGGCTTCTCGAACTCGAAGAGGGCGGGCTGCGCGTGACCCTGATCAAGGCGGTGATGCGGGCGACGGAGCGCGCTCGGCAGCTCGCCGGTGGATAAGTCATCTATCGCGAGTCTTGAGGTGAGGTGAGCAAGCATTTGAAAATGGATTGGCTAAAAAGGTTCCTACAAATCCGGAGACAATGACGGTTCCATCGGAATTGAAATGGGCAGAATGGAATTCTCCCTCGGGAAGGTCGTTGAGCCGTTTCCAGTTTTTCCCGCTGTCCTTGCTTGTGTACACACCTGTGATCGCGGTCAGAACTTCTCGATTTGGCCTTGCCGAATCCACCTCGATGCCATAGGCGCGAATGTTAGGGCCCACCTCATCTTTAGCCCTATGCAAAAGAAATCTCGCATGGGTCACTCTCTCGACGGCGTCTGCACTGATGGGCTCGTAAACACCCCAGCACGCGGCCAAATGAAGACCGCCCACCGTACTCATTCCATGGATCGCTGAATCCGGACCGACTCCGTGCACGCGAGTCCATTTCATTGTGTGCAGGTTCAGACGGTAAACCTGGTCGCCCGTCCCCACATAGAGCGAGCCTGGATGCTGCTTCTTTGAGTTATCAAATTGCATGGAGAAGACATCCAGGTCGGTTGGAAGATGGGCGAGTGTCCCGTCTTCGATCCAAGACCCCTGTTCATCCCGGTGATAGGTAAAAAGTTGAGGGTTCAGGTCGAAGTATCCGTAACCGACGATCATATGTTTTCCATCGGCTGTCATTACGACAACACCTGCCCTTACTGGATCGCCCTCTCGCTTCGGAATGCTCAGCTCTGGAGGTGGATCAGGAATCCGAGGCCCGACAATGGATCTCACAACAGCATCGGAGCTACTTGATCGAGGAATTACCTGAAAGGCGCCCTCTTGCGTCGTGATCACAAAGTCAGTTCCACCGGGAGACACTGCTAACCCATTGCGCAGGCCCTCAGCAATGTCCGCATCGAAATACCTCGAATCCACCCGCGCTACTTCTGCCCACGTCTCTCCGCCATTGGTGGACTTCGATATGTACATCGCCCGGTCCTGGGCAGGAACCGTGTCGCTCAAGTCTGCCGTGAGACCCCATATAACATTGGAATCTTTGGGATCGCTGGCCATCGTTTCCATGAAATGACTTGCAAACTGATGACTTCCAGGAAGACCTGTCACCTCATGGCTATGACAGTTGTCTAAATCTTTTCTCGCAGTATCACCGCCGCTGCCGTCCGAGAAGGACGATGCGTCGCTGACGTTTGCATAGCCGTCGTTGTCACGGGCCCTTTGTTCCAGTAGAACGCGCGATTGGATAGCAGGACGATGCGGAACCGGAGTTTGAGAGAACGCAGTCTGTCCCCATGCCATCACCGGCGCGGTAATCCATAGTAGTAAACAGGACCTCCGAGTCAGCTCCCGACAGCCCGGCCATGACCAGAGGACGTTCAATGTCCTTTTGAGACCTCACATCAAATTTACTGTAAGGGCAAAAACTGGCCATCAACTCAGCCCCAGCACTTGAAATTCTCCTTCGTACCCCTCCATCTCCTCCTCTACCTCCTCGGGTCCAGTCTGCAGACGGCCTAGTCCCAGATGCAGCGCAGTCACTCCGAGTCCGAGCAGAACCAGGTCCAGAGGATTTCTCTCGTAGTGCATCTCCAGGTGGATGAATCCGAAGAGCGCCGGAGGAAGGACTCCGACATAGAGGGTCAGCATCAACGGCAGACTTCTCGTCCCAGGCATCCTCGGCTGGTTGAAAGGCACCCCCTCGTGGAACGCGAAGAATCCATCCGTGAAGAGAGTGCACAGGCAGAGTCCGCACACCAATTGCACCAGAAGGTGGCGCAGATCCCATCCTGCCCAACGTAGCATCGCCAGGATGCTGCACATCACCATCCATGCGCAGATCAGCACCCATCGCCGCCCTGCAGCGGCACATTCTCTGACGCTCGCACCAGTCACGCGAAAGACCCAACCCGCCGCCAGATCCATGGGAAACGCGAAGGCAGCCCGCAGACCTGCGATCACCCAGAACAGAAGCAGCGGCATGACAGCATGGAGGCCTTCCTGCGAGAGTGCCGGCTGCACATGCTGGCCATTCGTCCGGAACACCACGGCGCAGGCAATCGCCAGTGCAAGACCGCTTCCGCAATACATTGCGAGATAGACCTGGTACCGATTCTTTCTTGCAATCGTCTGGCCGATGAAGTGAAAGACTGCCCGCTCTCCGGGCCGCCACACCACGCGATGGATCAGCCAGCTCCACCACTGCGAGGGCTGCCGCCGTCTCCGCGAGCTCCCCTCGATTGCCATCTTCCGCATCCGCACCCACGCCATCGGATAGGTCAGCAAGACCACCGCCGCCGACGCCAGCGTTCCGTCCATGGCATACCGCGCCATCTCTCGCGCGAACGGCGGCGCAGCACCACCGTGCAGCAAATGCTCATACACGCCCAGGAACCAGAGAGGCGGCATCCAGCGAGCGATGCCCAGCGGTTCCGCGAACCATGCCTGCATCGAATCGCCGTATCTCAGGTATTGCAGCATCAGCAGCACGATGGCTGCCATGGACAACATCTGCACTCCGGGGGAGACTACGCGAAACCATGCAGCACCCAGCACGCACAGCAGCACCCCGCCCAGCGCCAGGAAGAAGAGCGCTGCAAACAGTCCCGCCAGCGTCACGGCGCTCGCGTGTGCATACAGTTGCCGGAAAAACGCCCCCTTGCTGACCGCGGGCAGAATCAACGTTCCAAATACATTCGAGCTCACCAGAAAAACGGCGAGAAATGCGATCAGCGCCGCCGCCTTCGCTGCCAGCATCGCGAGCGGTTTCAGCGGCAAGGGCGTCAGGATCAGAAAGTCCGACCGGTCCGGAAACAGCATCTCCCATTCGAAGATCGCGACTGCCCCCATCACCACAAACGACAGAAGCACAAAGAAGTAGTGATCCTCAATCGCTCCCCATTGCGATCGTCGCGGGTACGAGTTCTGCAGGAAGAACGCGGTGATCAGCCCCGGCGCTGCGACCATCGAGATCGCGCGCACCACAGTGGTCAGCGTCTCTCCTTCAACCTGCACAGTATCGCTGTCGAAGAACCGCCGGAAGAAGTGATGCGTCAGCATGCGGGTCACACTCTGTCTTTCAGCCATGGCGCACCTTTATGACATCCGCCACATCGCACGCCACCTGCTCCGTGTTCGTCTGCTGCACCAGCTCCGCGAAGACGCTCTCCAGCGTGGGAAGTGCAGTCAGCCGGATCAGTTCCCCCGGGGGAGCATCGGCGACGACCCTTCCCTTCGCCAACACGATCACGCGGCTGCAAACTCGCTCCACCACCTCCAGCACATGCGAGATGTAAAGGATCGCCTTACCCTCACCGGACAAAAGGATTAGCAGGTCCTTGAACAGGCGCGCGGAAATCGCATCCAGTCCCGACAGCGGCTCGTCGAACACAAGCAACTGCGGATCGTGCAGCAGCGCCGCGGCGATCAGCACGCGTTGCTTCATCCCTTTTGAGTAATCGGAGAGCGCGGAGTACTGCGCCGCTTCGAGCGACAACAACTGCAGCAGGGTGCGTGCCTTAAAGTCGAGCAGCCTCTCCTCAATGCCGCGCAGCCGCCCCACAAGCTGCAGATACTCGAGACCCGACAGGTGGGTGTAGACCTGCGCTTCTTCTGGAACATATCCAAGCTGAACACGATACGCTGCCAGATCGTCATGGATGTTTCGACCGGCAAAGAAAACCGTGCCCCTTGTCGGCCGAATCATCCCCATCACCATCTTCACCGTTGTCGACTTTCCGGAGCCGTTCGGCCCCAGATACCCAAGCACCTCGCCCGCCTTCAGCACGAAACTCACGTCCTCGACGGCGGGGATACTCCGGTAGCTCTTCGATACGCATGTCAATTCCAGCATCAGGCACCCTATGTAGTAAACTACATATAGTAGAATACTACATAGTATGACAAGCGCTCCCCGCCTCTCGCACAGCGCGGCCCTCATCCTCAAGGCGCTCAGTCTCGGCTATTGCTTTGGGCTCGACATCATGGAGATCACGGGTCTGCCCAGCGGCACCGTGTATCCCGCGCTTCGCCGCCTGGAGCGCGATGGTCTGGTCGAATCCAAGTGGGAGCCCGAGAACGAAGCCACCGCCAGCCAGCGCCCGGCGCGTCGCTATTACGAGGTCACGCACTCCGGCAAGACGGCGGCGCGCGCCGCCACTGAACGTTATCCCCTGCTCGCGCGCCTGCTACCGGAGAAGCGCTCATGAGTGACGACGCCGTTCCCCCAACACTTCCGCATTTCGAGCGCAACCTCCTGAGCATCATCCGCAGGCTTGTTCCTGCTCACGAACGCGAAGAGTGGTCACGCATTTGGCAGGCGGAGCTCTGGTACATGCACCGGCGCAGCCATCATCGTCACGTCTCGCCCTTCACAGGCATCGCCGATCTCTCCATCGGCCTCACGCGCGATGCGCTCTGGCTTCGCACCGAAGATTGGAGACTCACCTTCAGCGACACTGCGACCGTCTGTGTTGTCTCGTTGCTTGGCCTCAGCCTGCTCTCCACCCTGATCGCCCTGGCTCTCGCCGGGGGCTGGCATTCGCTTCACCTCTATCTCCGCGATGAGTTGATGCGCTCGCTCATCGCGGCACCTCATGTCCTCTTCGTCCTGCTTGCCACCGCCCCGCGCCGGCACTCCGGCCAAGGCACTCCCCGGTGGCCCTTCTGGATCAAGCGACATTTGTTCTTCGGCCTGAAGACGCTGGAAATTCTGCTGTTGGCCTTTCTGCTGAGCGTCGACCTATGCCTGCCGCTTCACGCCGCCATCCCTCTCACGGCCGACCTGTTGCAGCTCTTCGCCTTTGTCCTCTTCGCGCTCCTCGGCCTGCGCTGGGCCATCGGCGACCAGGAGCAACGTTGCAAGCAGTGCCTGCGCTCTCTCTCCACACCCGCCCGTGTCGGTCGGCCTTCGCATAACCTTCTGGAGTGGAACGGCACCGAGCAGAGCTGCAAACACGGACACGGCCTGCTCAGCATTCCCGAGATCGAGACAAGCTGGTGCCAGTCCAGCCGCTGGATCAATCTCGACGTCTCTCTATGACGACTGAACGTCCAGACGCATATTCGGTCATGCTCAACTGGCGTTCCCCTTGAAAGTCGCCCTGCCGCTGCCGTCGAATGCGAGTCACCCGCGCCACGGAGAGTTACGGATCACACTGCAGAAGTTGCCGCGGCGGAAGCTGGGATCTTTGTCTGCGAGCACGTCCGCTTTCACGTTTCCGAAAGTAGTCTCAGGCTTGTGGTGGATGCCGTCGTAGAAGGCCTGCAGGATGTCTTCTTTGAAATGTGCCGTGCGCGGGAATGCCTCAACGATGGCGTTCCGATCGGAGTCTGTGAAGCTGCTGTAATCGATTCCGAGCACATCCATTTCGACGCCTGCCGTTAACAGGGCAACGACCGGATGCATGTACTGAGGAATGCCGGGAGTGGTGTGAAGTGCAATCGCGGTCCATACGCGATCGACATCCTGTTCCGAGATGTTATGGCGGCGCAGGAACTCGCGTGCGGCATTGGCTCCATCCACTTCAAAACGGTCTGCGTCGCTACTGTAAGCAGGTACCAGACCGATGTCGTGGAACATGGCGCCGGCGTAGAGAAGTTCGGCGTCGAACTTGAAGCCACGGCGCTGGCCGGCGAGTGCGCCAAAATAATAGACGCGGCTGGAGTGGTTGAACAGCAGAGCCGGTTCGGTATCGCGGATGAACTCCGTGATTTCGTTGGCGAGCTTACTGTCGGGAACTCGGATGCCTGAGATGAGTGCTGCTGGAGAAAACTGAGCTGATGTGGTCATAGATGCGCTCCGCGGTGATTTTGCTTACATATCCACGCTAGAACTTGTGCTGGGTGAACTCCACGACATGATTCCAGCAATTCAGGACATTGCAACCTAGGAGACTGACGCACGCACGAGTGTGCTCTTGAAGCGGCTGGCGTATTCGCCTGCAGTCACTCCGAGCACCCGAAGGAAGGTGCGGCGC
>JAUTWX010000239.1 GCA_030838385.1 Acidobacteriaceae bacterium | reverse complement strand
CGCCGGCGTGCTCGACGCCGATCGCGGCCTCGTCACCCACCGCCCCTTCCGCTCGCCGCACCACACCATCTCCGATGCTGGACTGATCGGCGGCGGCGCCGTGCCGCGGCCGGGTGAGGTCTCTCTGGCGCACAATGGCGTGCTGTTTCTGGACGAGCTGCCGGAGTTTCCGCGCAACGTGCTGGAAGTGATGCGCCAGCCGCTGGAGGATGGCACAGTGACGATTGCGCGCGCGTCGATGTCGTTGAGTTTCCCGGCGCGCTTCATGCTGGCGGCGGCGATGAATCCGTGCCCGTGCGGCTACTTCAACGACAAGAGCCGCGAGTGCCAGTGCACACCGCCGATGATGCAGCGGTACGTATCGCGGGTTTCGGGACCGCTGCTGGACCGCATCGACATCCATATAGAGGTGCCGGCGGTGCAGTATCGCGAACTGCGCGCCGGGCAGGCAAACGAAGGATCGGTGGAGATTCGGGCGCGGGTGCTGGCCGCACGGGTCAGGCAGCATGAGCGCTTTCAGGGCGCGGCTATCTATTCCAATGCGCAAATGACAACGCGGCAGATTCGCCAGTGGTGCGAGCTGCCGGCGGAGGCAGACCGGCTGCTGGAGCGCGCGATGCAGCAGCAGGGACTGAGCGCGCGAGCGCACGATCGCATCTTGAAGGTGGCGCGGACGATAGCGGACCTGGAAGGGGCGGCTACGCTGACGGTGCAGCATCTGGCCGAGGCTATCCAGTACCGCACTCTGGACCGGAACTATTGGAGCTGATGGCCTGTGGATCGTTGGGGCGGCGCTATGGTTTTCAGGAGAATTGAGCCCCGTTCCGGTGCATTATCGCCATCTTGTCGGTGATGGATACCGATCTTGGTTCGCTATAACTCTAATAGAACAGGAAACTTACACATTTTTTACTGATATGCGGATAATTCTTTTGGCCGCCTATGAAAAAAGGTGTTGACCTCCGCCAGAGTTAACGATAATGTCGAACCTGCCAGAGGTGATACCGCTCTTCTATTACCTCCAAGATAAAGGGTTTCTGGCGTCCCTGAACCGGTGAACAAGGGTGTTTCGGTAAAGCTCGAAGTTCGATTTCCCGGGTTGTTCAGGTGTGCGGCTCCGGACGTCGAGTTGCCAATTCCAGGTATTGCAAATCAGCGGAAAGCAAAGGCAGTCATGTGTGGCGCACTTCTGCATCTTTTTAGAAGGTTCTGCGTCATTAGTACTTAAGAGAAACTAACAAAAGACTGAGGTATCGGCGTCCAATGGGAATGCTCATGGGGGACCGTGCCAAGACCGTCGAGGAATGAGAGGAAATTTTCATGCGTTCCGATCTGATCTATGGGGCACTCACCCACATTTCGAATCGCTACCAGCTCTGTCAGTTGGCCTCCAAGGCCACCCGGAAGCTCCACAAGCCGAATACCCGCCTGCAGGACACCACGAATGAAGTGCTCGTCCGGTTCCATGAGGCAAGCCCCATGGGCATGGGTATGAACGGCGATGTTAAAGTGGTTTCTGAGCAGGTTTCGCAGCAGCGCCGCGCAGCTTAAGCGCGGCCGCTCGCTGCGGCGAGTCGTCAAACCGTTCCAGCAACTCCCTTCCTGAAGTACACCCTTCCTTCCATCATCGATCTCCCTCCCAACCTCCTACCGCAGGTGAATTGTGACTATCGCAGAACTGAAAGAAAAAAATATTACTGAGCTGAGCCGCATTGCGCGCACACTCGAAATTCCCGGAGCCAGCGGGCTTCGCAAACAGGACCTGATCTTCAAAATCCTCCAGGCGCAGAGCGAAAAAGAGGGCCACATCTTCGCCGAGGGCGTGCTTGAAATCCTGCCCGACGGCTATGGCTTCCTCCGCTCCCCCGATTACAACTATCTGCCTGGACCCGACGACATTTATGTCTCCCCTTCGCAGATCCGCAAATTCGATCTGAAGACTGGCGACACCATCAGCGGCAATGTGCGGCCGCCGCACGAGGGCGAGAAGTATTTTGCCCTGGTGAAGATCGAAGCCATCAACTTCGAATCGCCGGAAGAGACCCGCAACAAGATCCTGTTTGACAACCTGACGCCGCTTTATCCGGAAGAGCGCATCCGCATGGAGACGGTGCACGAGAACACCAGCGGCCGCGTGATGGACCTGCTGACCCCGATCGGCAAGGGACAGCGCGGACTGATAGTCGCTCCGCCACGTACCGGCAAGACCATGCTGTTGCAGTCGATTGCGAACTCGGTCACGACCAATCATCCCGAGGTCGCGCTGATCGTACTGCTGATCGACGAGCGGCCGGAAGAAGTCACGGACATGCAGCGCTCGGTGAAGGGCGAGGTCATCAGCTCGACCTTCGATGAGCCCGCAGCGCGCCACGTGCAGGTGGCCGAGATGGTGATCGAGAAGGCGAAGCGTCTGGTTGAGCACAAGCGCGACGTGGTGATCCTGCTTGATTCGATTACGCGTCTGGCGCGTGCCTACAACACCATCGTGCCGCCGTCGGGCAAGGTTCTGTCGGGCGGCGTGGATTCGAATGCGCTGCAGCGGCCGAAGCGCTTCTTCGGCGCAGCTCGCAACATCGAAGAGGGTGGTTCGCTCACCATCATCGCCACGGCGCTGGTCGATACCGGCTCGCGCATGGATGAGGTGATCTTCGAAGAGTTCAAGGGCACCGGCAACATGGAAGTCATTCTGGACCGCAAGCTGGTGGACAAGCGTGTCTTCCCGGCGATCGATATCCAGCGCTCCGGCACGCGTAAGGAAGAGCTGCTCATCGGCAAGGAAGATCTGCAGCGCATCTGGATTCTGCGCAAGGTGCTCAATCCATTGTCGCCGGTGGAGGCGATGGAGCTGCTGGTGGACCGCCAGTTCAAGACGCGGAACAACGCCGAGTTCCTGCAGAAGATGAATCAACTGTAAACATTATGAAGCGCAACGATGCCTCGTCCTTGCACGGGACGGGGCATAGTTGTCTGTGGCGACAGCTCGTGGTGACGGCATGTTGATGCGCAGCGCAACACGGCAGGATGACGAGGCCATCTGGCAGATACTTGAGCCGATGCTGCGCGCGGGTGAAAGCTATACATTGCCGCGCGAGATGAGCCGTGAGGATGCGCTGGCTTACTGGTTCGCTCCGGGGCATGAGACGTTCGTGGCCGAGGAGGGTGGATTGATCCTCGGCACGTATTTTCTGCGCGCGAACCAACGTGGCGGCGGAGTGCATGTGGCCAATTGCGGCTACGTGACGGCGCAGCATGCAATGGGACGCGGGGTGGCTCGCGCGATGTGCCTGCATTCGCTGGATGTGGCGCGCCAGCGTGGCTTTCGCGCGATGCAGTTCAACTTCGTTGTGAGTACAAACGAGCGGGCTGTGCGGCTCTGGCAAGCGCTCGGCTTTGCGACGGTGGGACGGCTGCCGGGAGCGTTTCTGCATCCGGCGCATGGCTACGTCGATGCGCTGGTGATGTATCGTGCGCTGTAGAGCCAAAGCACAGATGCCGTGATGTGGTGAGAGTCGTTCTGTGCAGCCGTTGCTTGATCGAACGGCTGCGTTCAGAGTCGCTTGCTAACTCAAACCGTCTGTGCTTTGGCGGCAGGGTCATGCCGGGTGGGAGATGCGATGGGTGGGCTCTGGAACATCATGATCGGCTACTTTTTCGGCTTCGCCCTGGGCGTAGGCTGTGCGCTGGCCGTGATGTATACGATCTGGGCTGGCGGCTACAAGCGCGCGGTGGAGCATTCCCTGCTGGCCGATCCCCCGGCGCGGTTTCGAACCATGCAGGAGGCCGCGCTGCGGAAACAAAGCAGCGTTCCGCCGCGCTGATCTAAATTGCCCATCCCGCGCTGCCCACCCCGCGCCGTATCTCTTCGGCGCGGCATCACTCTTCTGCGGTTTGTCCATATTCGAGCAGCGTGACCAGTCCAACGCCGCCAACGATGTTGCCCAGCACCGCGGGCCATAGCCACCGGAAATAGCTGATGGCGGCAAGCTGATGATGCAGCACAGCAGAGAGCACTTCTCCACTGCTGGCGATGCAGTGGGCGAAGTGGCCGAGTCCTACGACGAAGGCCAGCAGCCAGATGAGCAGCATGGATCCACTGATAGAGTGACTGCCGCTAACCAGCCACGCGACGAGCGCGATGATCCAGCCGCCGATGATGGCGCTCCAGAAGATGGTGGAGAGCGAATGGTTGGCGATCTCCACGCCGAGGGCGGCGAGGCTGTCGACATATTTTGACTGCAGCGCGTCTGTGCGAACGGCGAGCGTGGCAAAAGCGAGCGTGCCCAGACAGTTGCATACGAGCACGATGGTCCAGAGCCGCAGAGTCGCCCAGTAGTGGCGGCGCTCGCTCAGCACCAGGGCTATGGGGTAGAGCGTGTTTTCCGTAAAGAGCTGTGCGCGGCCGAGAATGACGGCGATGAAGCCGATGGGGTAGAGCAGGGTGGTGATGAAGTGGGCGAGACCGCTGGTGCCCAGCTCCGCGCGCGCGATGGCTGTGGCGAGACCCGTGAGTCCCATGGTGACGCCGCCTGCGAAACCGGAGACGGCCAGACTGCGCACAGAACGGCGCAGCTCCTGCCGCGCATTCTTCGCGACCTGAGCAAAGATCTGGATCGCGGTCGGGCGCTCCAGGTCCTGCTGTACCTGGGTTGCGGTCGCATCCCCTTCGCGGGAGAGGTTTTTTCCAGTAACGCGGATCGGCATGGCGCTCCTTGCAATCGATCGGTCCAGGATGGGATGCGGTAGCTGAACACACGGAAGATGCTTCCGGCCGATTCGTAGGATGCGTATTGTCTCTTGCGCGCCAACCTCAAGTTCGACCCAACTCTCCACCTAAAGATGGAGGCGCTGGCGATGCGGTGAATCGCCAGTATTTACAGGGCTTCCCGCGGCATTTCCTGCTTGTCCGGCGATGTACGCGGCGGCTATAGTTCGAGGCGGACCTGTCGAAGCGCTGGCCAGTGATGTTTCCGATGACGACCGCAAAGAGTCGCGATTCCGCAATCAAAATCTCACGCTGGCTCCTGTGCAGTGCCGGACTCGCCGCGTTGTGCATCGGTGGATTGAAGTCGCTGCATGCCGGGGAGCGTGTGGACGCGGAGCGCCAGAAGTATGCCGATCAGATGGAGCAACAGTACAGCTATCGTTTCGGCAAGGGGCAGCCGTTTCTGCCCAGCATCGCCAGAATCGAAGGCGATACCTTCATCCAGCCGGGCGCTTTCCCCACCGCGCAATATTGCCAGCATTGTCATGAGGCGACGTACCACCAGTGGCGGCAGTCAGTGCATGCGAACTCCTTCCGCACGCCGTTCTATACGAAGAATGTGGGGTTGCTGCAGAACTCCAAGGGCATGGAGTTCTCCCGTCACTGCGAGGGCTGCCATAACCCGATCATGCTTTTCTCCGGACAGGTGACGCCGCATCCGGCGCTCTCGGATCGTGATTCCGATCAGGATGGAGTGACGTGCACGGTGTGCCACTCGATTCAGAAGCTGCAGCCTACCTACGGACTGGGCTCCTATGTGATGGGAGTGCCGGCGGTGATGGTGGACGAACAAGGCAAGCCGATTCCGGGCGAGGTGAGCTTCGCCGAGATCAGCGCGCACGTGGATCGGCACAAGGCAGCGGTGATGAAGGACTTCTATCGCACACCGGAGTACTGCGCTGCGTGCCACAAGGCGAATATTCCGGAGTCGCTGAACGATTACAAGTGGCTGCGCGCGATCGGTCTCTACGATGAGTGGCAGCGGTCGTCCTACGCCAAGCAGTCACCGCTGCCGTTCTACAAAAAGGATTACCAGACCTGCCAGAGCTGCCACATGCCGCGTGAGGCGGCGCTGCAGGCGGATGTCTCGACCAAGAGCGGCACGATCGTCTCGCATCGCTGGATCGGCGGCAACACCGCGGTGCCATTTCTGTATGGCTACGATGAGCAGTTGAAGAAGACGCTGGAATATCTGAAGACGGACAAGCTGAACGTCGACTTGTTCGCATTGGCGCGGCCGGATGGATCAGACTTGATTGCGCCGCTCGGCACCCAACGATTCGAGATCAAGCCGGGCGACGAGTTGCAGGCGATGGTGGTGATCCAGAACAAGGGGATCGGCCATACGTTGATCCCCGAGCAGCGCGATATGTATCAGGCGTGGGCCGAATTTGAGCTAACCGATGCTACCGGCAAGGTGCTGCACGCGAGCGGCCGGCTGAATCCGGAAGGCTATCTCGATCCGGATGCGCACAGTTTTGTGACGCGCCTGCTGGACGCCAAGGGAAATCTCCTGGTGAAGCATGAGATCTGGGACCGCCACACGACGGCGACCGATGCGACCATTCAACCAGGCCGCTCCACGCTGGTGCGGTATGGATTCCGTATTCCGAAGGATGGAATGGGGCCGTACACGATTACGGCGAAGGTGAACTATCGGCACTTCGACGAGCCCTTCACGAACTTCGCCCTCGGCGATAAGCATCCTCTCTATCCCGTTGCGCAGATGACGGTGCGCTCGCGGGTGCTGAAGATCGGCGAGAACGCACCGGTGGCGGCTGACGCGAAGGACAATGCGGACTGGATGCGGTGGAATAATTTCGGTATCGCCTTGCTGGACCAGGCGCAGTACGCTCAGGCGAAGGATGCCTTCAGCGAGGTGCTGAAGCTGCGGCCGGATTATGGCGATGCGTATACCAACCTGGGCATCGTGTACCTGCAGTGGGAGCGGTATGCCGATGCCGCGGCCAGCCTGAAGCAGGCGCTCACCATGATGCCGGCAGATGCACGAGCGCTTTATTACGCTGCGCTGGTGGAGCGCAATCAGGGCGACCTGGACGCGGCGGTTATCAATCTGCAGAAGGTGATCGCGCGGTTCCCGCGCTCGATCGATGCGCATCGCGAGCTTGGCTTCAGCTATTACCAGCAGCATAAGTATGCTCTGGCGAGGACCGAATACGAGACGGTGCAGGGCATCGAACCGGACGACTTATCGGCGCACTATAACCTCGCGATCATCTATCGGCGCCAAGGCGACAAGCAGAAAGCGGCGGCCCAGGCGGCGCTGTTTGCGGACCAGAAGGATGACCCGATGGCGAGCACCGCAACGCTGGGTTTCCTGCGCAGCCATCCGGAGCTCTCCGGCGAGAGCGTGCCCTGGCATCTGCACTCGGCCGATGAAACCGCTGCCGTGAATAAATAAGTCACAGGGATTAAGCTAGCGCCATGAGCAAGAAGGAAGCCACGCGGCGCATGGCGCTTGCGGGCATACTGGGGATAGGTGCAGGCCTGCTGACGCCATGCCTGGCGCAGCAGCAGCAGGGAAGCGCCGCAAAAGCACAAACGGCGGGCGTTCTGAAGCCGGCGGATATGAGCAGCCTGATGCCGGAGCAGGTCTTCTTTCGTGGACAGAGTGCGACGCTGCAGATGCGCAACAGCGGCGGCGTTCGCTATGCGGATGGCACGTTCACGCTGATGGCTTTGGTGGACACCTCGGGGTATTCCAGCGGCATCCAGCAGCGCTACCAGGCTTACCTGATCACCGAAGTGCCACTGCAACTGGGCGACGGGACCGCCTCGCGCACACTGGTGCCGGGAGCATATGGGGTCGGCTTCATTCAGAACGATCGCTTCGTCGCCATGGATCTGGGCGCGCATGAGGTGGTGAATGTGGGCAGCCACCACGATGCGGAGCTGCGCCGCCCGATGCCGCTGCAGGTGCTCGATACGCCGGCGGCGGGAAGCTATCGCTTTTACGAAGGGCGATCGTTCGTAACGCTGCGGCGTGCGCCCTAGAGCAGCAGCGCAAAGAGAAAGGCCACACTCGGATGAGTGTGGCCTTCTGTTTGGTGGGTTGAGTTAGTTGGTTGTGCCTACCAGTACCTGGACCGGCAGGTTGTGGGTGAGGGTGGTGTTGGTGGTCGTGGTTGCCGTGACGACCACTGTGTAGGTGCCCGCAGGGGCAGGCAGAGCGGGGCTCGTCTGGCCGGTAGGGGATCCGCCGTTGAGACTGCCGTTGAGCTGCTGGTTCGCGCTGGATGCAAGGTTCGCGCCACAGCCGGTCATGCCGAAGCTGACGACGACCATGACGCATGCTCCCAGCAGCGACTGCCACTTGCGGCGGCGAGCGGGCAATCCGAGCAGGAAGATGCAGGCAAGGGTGGTGCCGCCGCCAGCTATCCACCAATGGGTGGCAGGCTGCGCGGGGGCGGTGTTACTACCGATGATGGCGTAGCCGCTTGCTGCGCCTACGTATAGCGGCAGGGTGATGAAGCCCGTATTGCTGGTGGAGAACTGCACGCTTGTTGTCGTAGTGGAGAGCGCGCCGTCGAAGCCGCAGGCCAGGCCTGCTGGAACGGCTGAGCGAACGCCGGCCAGGCTGTAGCCTGTGATGCTGCAGCTCAGGTTGATCGGCGTCGTGCCATAGGCACTCACGAAGTTGTAAATCGAGGTAAGGCGCAGGTTGTAGGTGGCCTCGTTTGCTCCTGTGGATGCCAGCAGGGGAGCCGACTGGTTGACGGTCGTGTCCGACTGCAGCGAGAAGTCGGCGCTAGTGCGGTCGTCGACGATGGTCACGATCTGGTTTGCGGAGGATGGATTCGATTGCGAACTGCCGATGCCCAAAAAGCCGCCGCCGGTGGAGGAGTACCAGCCGTCGTAGACGACAGTGAACTGTACCTGGCCCGAAGGCAATGCGAGATATCCATTCTGCTGGGGAATGGTCAACGTCGCGTTGCCGCTGTTGTCGATGGGGAGACCGCCACTGATTACGAAGCCCTGGGCATTCTTGACGATCGGCGGGCTCAGTTGCACTCCATTGGCGTAGACCAGGAACTTTGTGTTCTGAGGATTCGTGGCCCTGACATGCAGATTGAGCGTGAGCGAGTCCAGAGCGGGGAAGCTCGGGTTAGGGGTGGTTGGATAGGTGCCGGTGCCGCCGGGATATGTGCCGTAGTTATCCGTGATGGTGAAGGTTGTGGTGGTGGCGGAATTCGTGCTTGCCGTGGTGGGTTGGAAGACGAGGGGGCTCGAAGCGGAGCCGGTGTAGTTCGACCCAGTCGCAGGGGTGTAGGTTGCGGTGATAGTGCTACCTGCCGGGACTTGGCTTGAACTTACGGTAATGCTGTAGGTTGCGACCGCATTGCCGTTGGGGTCAAAGCCGGGAATGAGAGTCTTGACCTGCGCAGTACTGCCGGAGGAGAAGGTGAAGGTGACGGTTCCAGCCGGTGCGGTTCCGTTGCTGGGCAGCGTTGCCGATTGCACTACAGCCGTAACGCCGAGGGTGGCCGTGCTGCTGGAACCTGGATCGTTCTCCGGCGCGAGGAGCGTGGTCGTGGTGGCAGCCTGGGTCACGTTGGCAACGAAAGGACCGGCGCTGCAGCCTGGGTTAAAGGTGACGCTCGGCGGATAAGTGAGAACGATGGAATGCGAACCGATCGCCAGCAGGTTGGAGGTGAAGGTTGCGGCGCCCTCGGAATCAAATGGCAGTGCCGTGATCAGGACACCGTTGTCGGTTACCTGAATGGAGCCGGAGGGAGTGCCGACATTGTTTGTGGTTGTCGCGGAATACGGTTCAACCGTCACGACGACCGGCGAGCCATAGGGAATGGTTACTGTTGATCCCAGCTTGACGTTGTTGGTGTGGGGATAGACCACCATCTGGCAGGCTTCCGGCGCCACAGTGATGTTGTAGGGAGCGCTGACGCTGGGAGCGTAGGTACTGTCTCCGGCATAGCGGGCGTAGACGTTGTAGGTGCCTCCGGGCAGCAGATTCCAGGTGTCGCTCGCGGCGCCGCTGATGAGTGTCAGGCGCTCGACGGACGCTTCAGCCGCCAGGGGACTGGCGGTGTGGATGCCAACGTCGCCGGTTGGGATGCCACCGCTGGCGGAGGCAGCGACCGCCAGTTTCAACACGTCGCTGTGCGTTGCGCAATGCGAGCTCACGCCGCCGACGACGCAAGTCGGCAAGGCATTGCCGTTCGAATCGGCGACGCTCAGGGTGACTGAGCTCGTATTGGTATTGGGAGCTTGGTAGAGGGTGACGAAGCTGGTGATATTGAAGCTTCCCAGACCGGTAGCCGCGTCATAACCAGCGCCCGCGGCATAACCGGTCATGTTTCCGCCGGTGCAATTTGTGGAGCCACTGCACGCCAGCTCGTTGGTTCCGCGAGTGATGTCGTTCCGAATGATCGTGGCCGGGGAGCCGAGCTGAGAGTAGAGAGCCGGGTTGACGTTGCCCAGGCCGAAGCGCGTGGGTGCGGGCGTTGCTTGCGTGGCTGGAGGGACGGGCGGTGTGATGAGGGTCGATTGATACTGTGCCAGCGCGAGAGCGACAGCGCCGGCGAAGACGGCGCTCGACGCCTCCGTGCCGCCCGAGTACGTGAACTGTACTGTTCCGGTGGAGAGGCAGTCGGAGGACTTCATGCAGAAGAGGTAGGCGGTGTTGTTGTAGCCCTCGGCGTTATTGGCGCCGCTGCCGGCGAAGAATGAGACATCGGGGATAACGCGCGCCGACCCGCCAATGGCTACGGCATTGGCATTCGCGGTCTGGTACCAGGGCATAAGGTTCGGCGCGGAGACGCCATCCGAGCCAAAGGTGCTGGGTCCGCCGCCGCTGGCCAGTTCTACGGACGTAGTACCGGTAGCGCTATATGAGGTACCGCTGCCGCCAGGCCCATAGCTGTCGTTCCACACCTGCTCCGGGATATATTTCAGGGCCGAGTTATAGCTCGGGCCCGTGGCGCTCCAATACGTACCGCCGCCGCCGTAATAAAAGTCCGTACCGCCGACAGCGGTCACGTAGGGAGAGCTGGCATAGCCGTTGACGGCGTAGCCGGTGGTTGCGGGTCCGGCAGTGCCCGGCACCTCGCATCCGGCTGCACCGCTGTTGCCGCTAGCAGCAACGAAGGTAATGCCCTGTGCTGCCGCTTCCTCTGCCGCATCGTCGACGAGCTGCATCGCTCCGTCGCCGATTGCTTTTTCGCATTGCTGGAAGCCGTTCAGCAGCACCTGCACCTGATTGTCCTCGACGGCGCGAAGGAGTGCGAAGAAGATGCCGGAATCGTAGTCGGTGGTTGCCGAGGTGTAGTAGTAGATGGTGGCGTTGGGAGCCACCGCGCCGACCAGCTCGATCTGCTTGTAGGCGATGTACGCATCGTCATTCATGCCCGGATCGTTGCCATCCACCACAATCACGGGGGGGTTGGTGCCCAGGCCGAAGGTGGTTCGGTAGTTGTTGATGTAGGCGACGTTGATGTCCGAATCGCCGATGATGCCAACCTTGACGTTCTTGCCGCCCAGTCCCTGAGCCGTCGCTGCGGGGATTCCGTAGATAACACCCAGGTCAGCCGGGGAGACGCCGTAGACTGTAGTGCCACCGCTATTCGTAGTGCTGTAGAGGGGCCGGAGAGTATGGGTGGCTGGATCAAATGTGGCTTGCTTGCCCGAGCCCGAGCCGCCCTCGAATCGGAAGTTGTTGAGCGCAGTAAAACCAGAGACGACGCTGCGCAGCGCAGAAGGAATCTTTGGGGCGGAGTTGTTGCTGTAGAAGGTTTTGCCGGCAACCGAGTAGGCGTGTATCTCGGTCTGGAAAGTCGAGCGGATCTGGCCGGCGGTGGCGCCCACTTCGATGGCCGTGCGGCTGCCGTAGACGCGGCCAACACTCATGCCTTGCGACGAGAGATAGCCGGTGACGCTCTGCACGTCGGAGTCGGCAACGCCGAAGCGCTTGCCGAAATCTTCCGGCGTAAGCCACTTGTGATAATTCGGAGAGTTCGGGTCCTGCTGTGAAGCAAGCAGAGACTGCAGCGCGGATTCCTGTTCCGGAGAGCGCTTCAGAACGAGCAGCATACGTCCGCTCAGATTGGCCGGTGCGGCGCCGCGATCGAACTGCGCGCGTGCCCAGGGATGCACCTGGCCGGGAAGCGATACCAGCGCCGACTTCTCTACCTCGCCGGTGATGCGGGGAGTGGCCTGTGCGTGCGCGGTTCCTGTGCCGCCGAGACTAAGAAGTCCTGCGCCAACCAGGGGAAGCGTAGCGAGCGCCTGGGCAAAGAAAGAGAATTTCCGAGACATAGCCATCCTGCCATCCATCTCCACCGCGAGCTTGAGCTGAGCGCTGCTGGTGGTCGGAAGAGAAGTTGAGGCTCGCACGCAAGCGCTGCCGCCTGTATGGGAGCCCGGTTGCGAGTCAGAAACTATAGGTAAGAAATGCAGCTCGCAGTGGGGACATTATGGCGTGCCTGGCGTCTGGTTCCTGTGCCACAAAAGTGCAAGCGTCGGCGCACAAAGAGGGTGCGTGAGGCGAAACGTGTAACGAAAGTGGCAGAATTGGCGGCGCTTTTTCCAAAACGGAACAGGAAGCAAAAAGGGCCGCCCGAAGGCAGCCCTGAATCAGGTAACTAGGGTAGTTGCAAAATTGCTACTGCTGCCAGCCACCGCCAAGCGCGTTATAGAGCTGCACCAGAGAGAGCATCTCCTGCTCGCGGGCGGATGCGAGCGTCAGCTCGCCGGAGAAGAGCGTGGTCTGACTTGTCAGTACGTCCAGGTAGCTGGCGTAGCCGCCCTCGTAGCGCATGTTCGAAAGATTCACGGCATCGCGCGATGCGGTCACCAGACGCTCCTGCTGCTCCCGGAATTCGCGAAACTTCTGGTAAGCGACAAGGGCATTTGAAACGTCCTGGAAGGACTGCGCGATGGTTTTCTTATAGGTGAGGACGGCTTCCCGCTTCTGGGCTTCGGTGAGACGCACATTGTTACGTATGCGTCCCGCAGTGAAGATGGGCGCTGTGGCCGAAGCGCCGTAGGTGTAGGCGAAGGACGAGTCCTGGAAGAGGGTGTTCAACGCATTGCTGCCCGTGCCCACCTGGCCGGTAAGCGAGATGGCCGGAAAATACGCGGCCTTCGCGACGCCGATCTCTGCATTCGCAGCGATAAGTGTTTCTTCGGCCTGGCGGATGTCCGGCCGCCGCTCGATCAGCGAAGAGGGCAGCCCGGCGGGAACGACGGGCATGCGCGGCTGCTGGTCGATAGGCAGGCCGCGGGTGATGGGTCCAGGATTCTGGCCCAGCAGCGTCTGCAATGCATTCTCTTCCTGCGCAATCTGCCGCTCGAGGTCGGGAATCTGCGCCGCTGCGGTGCTTACTAGCTCCTCTGCTTGCCGAACATCGAGCAGGCTGGTGTTGCCTCCGGACTCCAGGGTCTGAGTCAGCTTCAGAGAGTCCTGGCGAGAGGTGAGGGTGCGCTGCGAGATCTCGAGTTCCAGGTCGAGCGTGCGCAATTGGAAGTATCCTTGAGCGACGTCAAGGATGAGGGTGTCCATGACCTCGCGCTGCGACCACTGGCTGGCCAGCAGTTGCGCGCGCGCCGCCTTGGTGGCGTTGCGGTACTGGCCCCAGAAGTCAATGTTCCAGGAGGCCGAGGTGGTCAGCTGGCCAATGTGCGAGACGAAGGAGCCCAGGCCGCCGAACTGTGCGGAGGGGTAGCGCTGCGCCGTGTACCCGCCTCCGCCGCTGAGCTGCGGAAACTCCTGCGAGCGGGTAACGCCGAGCTGCGCCTGCGACTCAAGAACACGCTCCGCAGCGATGCGGACATCGTAGTTCTGTTTGAGCGCGGTGCGGATCAGCTCCTGCAGTTGCGGGTCGCCAAAGATCTCCCACCACTTCTCATCGCCGAGTGAGAGCGCAGTGGAAGCCGGGCTGTTCGGCTGGCCGGGAAGCGCCGCGCCGTTCAGGTCGTGCGGCGTCTCGCTGGTTTGCGTGTTGCCGGTTGTCTCCGCGCCGCGATAGACAGTGGGCGTGTCGATGGCAGGCCGCTTGTATTTTGGCCCGACAGTGCAGCCCGACAGAAGGACGGCTGCTACGCCAAGCGCAGCGGCGATGCTTTGCTTTCTCATAAGGCATCTCCGTGATGTACTGGCTCGCGCGTCTCTTTGCGTGCGGACCGGGTGCCGAAGCGGTGCGAGAGACGCTCCACCACCGCGAAGCCGACGGGAATGATGAAGATGGCGATGATGGTAGATGCCAGCATGCCGCCGATCACCACGGTTCCAAGCACCTGGCGCGAGATGCCGCCGGCGCCACTCGCAGTCCAGAGTGGAACGCAGCCAAGGATGAAAGCGAAGGCCGTCATCAGGATGGGGCGCAGACGAAGTTGGGCGCCAGCGAGCGCTGCATCGTAGATCGTCTTGCCGGACATGTATTCCTCACGTGCGAACTCGACGATGAGGATGGCGTTCTTGGCAGCCAGACCGATGAGCATGACCAGGCCGATCTGCGCGTAGACGTTGTTCTCAAGCCCGCGAGCGGACAGCGCGAGAAAACCGCCGAAGACGGCGATGGGTGTGCTGAGCAGAACGCTGAAGGGCAGTGACCAGCTTTCGTATTGCGCAGCCAGAATCAAGAAGACGAAGAGCAGGGAGATGGCGAAGATGGTGGACGACGAGACGCCTTGAGCGGCCTTCTGCTCCTGAAAGGACATGCCCTGGTAGTCAAGCGCCATCTCGCTGGGCATGGTCTCGCGGAAGACCTCTTCAAAGGCCTGGGTCGCCTGGCTGGAACTGTAGCCAGGCGCGGCGTTCGCAATGAGCTGTGCCGCCTCGTATTCGTTGTAGCGCATAGTGAATTCGGGTCCGGTGATGCGCTTCACGGTGGTGAGAGCTGACAGCGGTATGGAATTGCCGGAGGAGTTCTGCACGTAGAACCGCCCGATGTTATCGATGTTCGTGCGTGAGGTACCCTCGGCTTCGACGTAAGTTTGCCACTGACGGCCGAAACGGTTGAAGTAATTCACCAGATTGCCGCCCATGAACGTTTGCAGAGTCTCGTAAACATCGCCGAGGCTGACGCCTTCCTGGACCGCCTTCGCGCGATCGACATCGACATAGATCTGGGGAACGGTGGGCAGGTAGGTAGTGATGACGCCGGCGATCTCCGGCCGCTTATGCAGCGCTGCCATGAATTTATTGACGTTGTCGGTGAGGTTCTGCGGGTCACCGCCAGAGCGGTCTTCGAGCACCGCGGAGACACCGCCCGATGTCCCGACGCCCGGGATTGCCGGCGGCGGGAAGGAGAACGCGATGCCTTGCTTAATGCCGCCTAGTCCCTGGGCGATGTGCTGCTGGATGGCCTTGTACTGCTGGTCCTTGCTCTTACGCTGATCCCAGGGTTTAAGGGTGACGAAATAGAAGGCGTTATAGGTGCTCTGGGTAAAGCTGAGCAGGCTGAAGCCATTGACGCTGACGATGCTCTCGACTCCGGGCGTCTTCAGAATGACGTCCTCGACACTCTTGGAGGCTTCGATGGTGCGCTGCAGCGATGCTGCATTGGGCAACACCATGCCGACGTAGAGGTACCCCTGATCTTCGTCGGGCAGGAAGGAGTTGGGGATGCCGCGGGCGATCCACACAGCAGCGGCGGAGACGAGTACAAGGAAGACGAGCGCAAACCCGGACTTGCGGATGAGGAAGCCGGAGGCACGGACATAGCCGTCTCTGCTGCGATTGAAGACGCGGTTGAACCCGCTAAAGAAGAAGCCGAGGGGGCCACGGTTGGGCCTCTTCGGCTTAAGTAACAGAGCGCAGAGCGCAGGGCTGAGCGTCAGTGCGTTGAAGGCGGAGAAGAGTACCGAGATGGCGATCGTGATGGCGAACTGCTGATAGAGACGTCCGGTGATACCGGGCACGGCGGCGGTGGGGATGAAGACGGCCGCCAGGATCAGCGCGATCGCGACGACCGGGCTCGCAACCTGTTCCATCGCAGCGATCGAGGCTTCCTTGGGCGACATGCCCTCCTCGATATGGTGTTCGACAGCCTCTACCACCACGATGGCGTCGTCGACCACCAGACCGATGGCCAGCACCAGGCCGAGAAGGGAAAGGGTATTGATAGAAAAGCCGAGCGCGGGAAAGACCACGAATGTGCCGATCAGCGAGACAGGCACGGCGAGCAGCGGGATGAGAGTGGCGCGCCAGCCCTGCAGGAAGACATAGACGACCACGATTACCAGTGCCAGGGCGAAAAACAGCGTGATGACGATCTCACGGATGCCTTGCGTGACCGCTTTCGTCGTATCCAGCGGGACGGCCGACTCTACGTCCGTCGGGTATCTGTGCTGCAGCTCGGCGAGCTTCTTGTACACCGCATCGGCCGCGGCCACGGCGTTCGACCCAGGCAACTGGTAGATGGCCATGCCGGCTGAGACCTGACCGTTGTAACGGGTGGCGAGGTTATATGTCTGCGCTCCCAGCTCGACGCGCGCGACGTCCTTGAGGCGTAGCACAGAGCCGTCCGGGTTGGCGCGGATGACGATCTGGCCGAACTCCTCCGGGGTGACGAGCCGTCCCTGCGAACGCACCGTATAGGTGAACTCCTGGCCGCCTGGAACCGGCTCGCCGCCGATCTGTCCAGCGGGGTTCACGTTGTTCTGCACCTGCATCGCACTGACAATCTGCGGAACCGTAACGGCGAGCTTGGCCAGCTGATTCGGATCGACCCAGACACGCATGGAATACTGGCCGCCGAATACCTGCACACGTGCAACGCCGGGCACGCGCGTCAGCTCGTCCGCCATGTTGATGTAGGCGTAGTTGGTGAGAAAGTTAAAGTCGTGCGTGCCCTTGGGCGAGTAGAGCATGACGAACATCAGCGGTGAGGCCAGCGACTTGATCACGGTGACGCCGGCGGTATTCACCTGTGAGGGAAGCTGTGGTGTGGCCTGGTTGACACGCAGCTGGGTAAGAACCTGGTCGATGTCCGGGTTGGTGGCGATGTCGAAGTCGACGGTAAGCGACATCGCGCCGTTGTTTGCGTTCGTGGAATACATGTAGTTCATGTGGTCCACGCCGGTCACCTGCTGCTCGATAGGCGTCGCTACGGATTGTTCAAGTGTCTTGGCATCGGCGACGGGATAGGTGGCCTGCACCAATACTTCGGGCGGGACGATGTTGGGAAACTGCGAGGTCGGCAGGCTGAGCATCGCTACCACGCCGACGATGACCATGATGATCGATATCACCATGGCCACGATGGGCCGGTTGATAAAGAACTTGGACATGGTTTATTTGCCCTCGCTGCTGCTAGCGCTCGTCTTTGCCTTGTTGCCGGAGCCGCCCTGGTCGGAATTCGCCTGGTCCGGACTGGGTTGATCTGCCTTGGCCTGTTCAGGAGCGGCGGGATGGGGATGGACTGGGATGCCGTCAACCAGCTTGCCGGTGCCTTCGATGACCACCGACTCTCCTGGCTTGAGACCGCTGGTAATGATCCAGTTGGTGCCGATCTGTGGCCCTACCTGCACCGGCTGGATATGCACCTTATTCTCGTTCGTGATGATGGCGACCTGATAGGAGCCCTGCAGCTCGGTGACCGCACGTTGCGGCACGACGAGCGCGCCGTGCTGCAGCTCCGTTTGCGCACGCACGCTGCCATATTGGCCGGGGCGCAGCAGGCTTTGCGGATTGGGGAAGGCAGCCGCTACCCGGATGGTGCCGGTATTGGAGTTGATCTGACGATCGACAAAGATGATGCGGCCCTTGCCGGGATAGACGCTGCCATTGGAAAGCGTCAGTTGGATGGGCACGCGGTCGGCGCTGTGCAGCAGGTCAGAGCCGCCTGCAGAGCGCACCTTGTTCGAGAGCGCGAGATACTCCTGCTCGCTGATGGCGAAGTAAACCTTAATAGGCTGCACCTGCGAGACAGTCGTGAGCACGGTGGATTGCGTGACCAGGCTGCCGACCTGCGTGGTCGCGATGCCGGCGATGCCGTCCAGCAGGGAGCGCACCTTCGTCCAGCCGAGATTCAGCTGGGCGCTTTCGACCGCGGCCTGCTGCGCCTGGACGGTGGCCTCGTCCGCAGCCTGCGTCTGCAGATCGTTATCCAGTTGCGAGCGCGCAATGGCACGCGCCTCGGCCAGCGGCGTATCGCGCTTGGTGTTGATCTGGGCCAACAGCAGTTGCGCCTTCGCCTGGGCCAGCTGTCCCTTGGCCTGGTCGAGCGTTGCCTGGAAGGGGCGGGGGTCAATCTCGTACAGGACTTGCCCCGTGCGCACCTGCGAGCCCTCTTTGTAATCCTGGCGAATCAGATAGCCGGTAACCTGGGGCTGAATCTGGGCGTTGGTGTAGCCGTCGAGATTGGCCACCCATTCGCCAAAGACCGGCACGTCCTTCTGCTCCACGGTTGTGGTCGTCACCTCCGGAGGCGGATATTGGGGCGGGCCGCCTCCCTTGGCGGAGTTGCTGCAGCCGGCCACCAGCGCGAGACCGGCCAGCAGGAGCAGCACCGCGGCAGAGGCACAGCCGGCATGCCGCGCGCGGATGGTGCGATCGTTATCGTCTTGCCGAAAAAGAGCGGGCCGGGGCGGTGTGTTTACTGGAGAAATCATGATGCCTTCCCAGAAAAGCGTCCTGAGACGCGCAATCGATTCGTAATGCCGGAGTGCACACAGGCCTCCGGCAGGGATAGGAGTTGCTAGCGCAGTAGATGAGGTCGCCAGGGGCGGGGACTCATCGGAAACACATTTTTTCATAAAACGGCACTCTGTGCCATAATCTGCATGCAGTGCAGAAAACGCTTGACAGATTCGGCGGCGAACAGGGGACGAAATCTCAAGATTCCGGGTCGCTTCGCGAACGGAAACACGAGTTCGTGCTGAAAGAGATTGAACGGGCGGCGTGGGAGCTGTTCGCTACGGTCGGTTTCGACCGGGCAACGGTGGAAGAGATCAGCCGCAATTCGGGGGTCTCCCGACGCACATTTTTCCGCTATTTCAAAACCAAGGAGGAGTTGCTCTCCTTCAGCGTAGAGCACTTCGGCGAGCGGGTAGCGCAGCGGTTTGCGGAAATGCCAAAGAACCGCAAGCCGCTGGCAGCGCTCGAGGATGCCATTCTCTCGGTCTTGCAGGAAAAAAAGCATGACGCCCGGCAGCCGAGGGAGATGCTGAGCCTGATGTTTGAGGAGCCCAACCTCCGCGGTCGCTTTCTGTGCGCCTTGAGCCGCTGGGTACCTGCCCTGGGGAAAGAATTGGCGAAGCGAAAGGCCTATCGCGGCGACGCCGCTCGTTGTGACCTGGCTGCAGCGCTCTATTGCGCGGCCTTCGATCAGGTCCACATGCGCTGGTATCGCGAGGGCACGGGAGATCTTCCTACGCAGATGAAGCGGGCCTTCCGCCAGCTTCACGAGCGGAATCGTCCAGGCTCCTCTCGATAACGGGCCTCTGCTGCGGACCCAGATTCGCGGCGCCATCCTTGCCCCTCCTCCCGCCTAGTCTGAGAGCGGCCTCCGGCAGGACCGGGTCAGCGCTCTAATGACTAGTCGAACGAGAGGACGCCAAAAACGACATGGCAGCAATGTTTTTTCAAAAATAACAATGTAGCCGTCAGGAGGGTGCAGCTGCCAAGCTCCAGCCGATTCCGCATGCCCGGGAGGGAGGATTTTAGCCCCGTGCCGAAGCGAAGGCCTGATCGAGATCCGCGGTGAGGTCGTCGACCGCCTCGATCCCCACCGAAATGCGCACCAGATCGCGCGGAATCTGCTTCTGCGAGCGCAGATGCTCCGGAATGCTGGCATGAGACATGTAATTGGGCAGGCTGATGGTGGAGTTCACGCCGCCGAAGCTGACCGTGATGGTGTGCAGCTTGCAGGCTTCGACTACGCGGCGCGACAGCTCAGGATCACCGGTGCGAAAGCTGAGCACTGAGCCCGGCCCGCTGGCTTGCTTCTTGTGGATCGCTGCGGCTTCCGGTGGGGCCAGGGCGGGAAAGTAGACATCGGTGACGCTGGGGTGCTGCTGCAGGTAGTGCGCAACCGCCGTCGCATTCGCCTGCTGCTGGTTCTGCCGCAGCGCCAGCGTCTTCAGGCCGCGCAACACCAGAAAGCTGTCGAAGGGCGCAAGGCCGCCGCCCTCGCCGTTCTGGATGAGATAAAGATCCTCGGCGAGTGCAGGGTCCTTCACGATGACGGCGCCGGCCATCACGTCGCTGTGACCGCACAGGAACTTGGTCGCCGAGTGGATCACGATGTCACAGCCCAGCTCGAGCGGCCTCTGCAGATAGGGCGACATGGTGCTGTTGTCAACGCAGACGCGCGCGCCGTGCTGGTGAGCCAGCGTGGCGACGCGCTCCAGATCGAGAATATGGAGCAGCGGATTGGTCGGCGATTCGAGATAGACCAGCTTCACCGCCGGCGTGAAGGCGGCTTTCAATGCGCTCTCGTCGGCGAAATCGACATACTGGACGGTGATACCGCGGTTTGCGAGGATGCGTGAGAACAGGCGGTAGGTGCCGCCGTAGAGATCGTCGCAGGCCAGAATCTGGTCGCCCGGCTTCAGCAGCCGCGTGACCGCGGTGATGGCGGCGAGGCCGGTGGAAAAGCAAAAGGCGCGCGTGCCTGATTCGAGCAGCGCCAACTGGGTTTCCAGCACGGCGCGAGTGGGATTGCCGCTGCGGGTGTAGTCGAAATCGCCGAACGAAGTCGCGGAATCCTGGCGGAAGGTGGCGGTCTGGTAGATGGGCGTGTTGGCCGGGCGACAGCGGTCGCCCGGCGCGGGATCGAAGTTCAGCAGCAGCGTCTCAAACTTCATGGGTCACCTCCGGCGAGGCGACAGAATCAATCGGGGGTCGCAAGGCAATCTCCAGTGCGCGGGTCAGACTTGGTCAAGATGGAAGGGGCACGGTGGCTTGTCCCTAGCCGGTGCGTTCGCGCCTGGAGCGGGCGTTCAGTGCCCAGGCGAAAACCGCACACCGGCTAGGGTGCGCATGGCCATAGGCATTCGTCCGCCGGACAGGAAGATCATAGTCTTTGAGGCTAAGGGAAGGGCGCTGGCTGCGTCAAGCAGCGCCCGTGTTCGATCGCTACGGCGCGCAGCTCTGAGCCCATCCATTTCATAGGAGCTGTCTTGAAAAGAACGAAGCGAAACACGAACGCCGCCCACGTAATTTCATGTGAGCGGCGTTTGGGCAATGCGGCGAAGCTAGACCTGCACCATGCCACCATCGACAAAGAGCTCGATGCCGGCGACGTAGCTCGCATCATCCGACGCGAGGAAGACGACCACCTTGGCAATCTCGTCGGGGTGCCCCATACGGCCGAGCGGAACCTGCGAAGCAAGCCCAGCTTTCAGCTGTTTCGCCTGCTCCTGATCCTGGGCGAGGCCGTCGACTCCGGGTGTGTCGATGGGACCGGGACTCACGACGTTGACGCGAATCTGGCGCTCCTTGAGTTCGTTTGTCCAGGTGCGGGCGAAGGAACGGACAGCGGCTTTGG
>JAUTWX010000231.1 GCA_030838385.1 Acidobacteriaceae bacterium | reverse complement strand
GCCAAGCTCGCCTGCCACCAACTCCGCCAGCTCGCGGATGGTCACATCGTCGCCTGTCCCGATATTGATCAGCGGCGCCTGCTCGGTATCGATCGGCTTCCGAAACTCATCGTCCGGAAGCTGCATCAGGAAGACGCACGCCTCCGCCAGGTCCTCGCTGTACAGCAGCTCGCGTCGCGGCGTCCCCGTCCCCCACACCTCGATGAACTTCCGTCCCGCCGCCTTGGCCTCGACCACCTTGCGCATCAGCGCCGGCAGCACGTGCGAAGTCTTCAGGTCGAAGTTGTCATGTGGCCCATAAAGATTCGTCGGCATCGCGGCCAGATACTGCGTCCCATATTGGCGGTTGTAAGCCCAACACATCTCGATCCCGGCGATCTTCGCCAGCGCGTAGGGACGGTTCGTCGGCTCCAGCGGGCCGGTCAGCAGATACTCCTCGCGGATGGGCTGCGGTGCCAGCCTCGGATAGATGCAGCTCGATCCCAGAAACAGCAGCCGCCGCACATTCGTCTGCCGGCTCGCCTCGATCACGTTCGTCTGCAGGATCAGGTTGTCGCGAATGAAGTCCGCAGGATACGTATCGTTGGCCAGAATGCCACCCACCTTCGCCGCCGCCAGAAAGACATACTCCGGCCGCTCGGTCGCGAAGAAGGCATTCACTGCCCGCACGTCCAGCAGGTCAAGTTCCGCGCGTGTGCGCAGCAACAGCCGCGCGAAGCCCTTCTGCTTCAGGTAGGCGGTGATCGCGGAACCTACCAGCCCTCGATGCCCTGCCACAAAGATCCTGCTGTCGCGATTCATCGCCTACTCGTTGTGGTAGCGGAATGCGTTGAAGCCGTGCTTGTGCACCAGCGCATCGCGCTCCGCTTCCTTCAGGTCTTCTGCCACCATCTCGGATACGAGTTCCGCAAAGCCGATACGCGACTTCCATCCCAGCTCGCGGTGCGCCTTCGACGCATCGCCCAGCAGCGTCTGCACCTCCGCGGGACGGAAGTAGCGCGGGTCCACCGCCACGATCACGCGGCCCTCCGCATCGATGCCCTGCTCGTCCGTGCCTTCGCCCTTCCAATGCAGCCGGATGCCCAACGGCTCCGCCGCACGCTCTATAAACTCCCGCACGCTGTACTGGTGGCCGGTCGCAATCACGTAATCCTGCGGCTGGCCCTGCTGCAGCATCAGCCACATCATCTCCACGTAATCGCGCGCGTGTCCCCAGTCGCGCTTCGCATCCAGGTTGCCCAGATACAGCTTGTCCTGCAGCCCCACCTTGATGCGTGCCAGCGCTCGCGTGATCTTGCGCGTCACAAACGTCTCGCCCCGTCGCGGCGATTCGTGGTTGAACAGGATGCCATTGCTGGCGTGGATTCCGTAGGACTCACGATAATTCACCGTGATCCAGTACGCATACAGCTTCGCCACGCCATACGGCGACCGCGGATAAAACGGCGTCGTCTCCCGTTGCGGCGTCTCTTGCACCAGGCCGAACATCTCCGACGTCGACGCCTGATAGAACCGCGTCTTCTTCTCCAGGCCGAGCGTGCGGATCGCTTCCAGCAGCCTCAGCGTCCCGATGGCATCGCTGTTCGCCGTGTACTCCGGCTCTTCGAACGACACCTTTACGTGGCTCTGCGCCGCCAGGTTATAGATCTCATCCGGCTGCACCTGCTGCATCACGTGGATCAGGCTTGAGGTGTCTGTCAGGTCGCCATAGTGCAGCAGCAGGTTCTGGTGCTGCGCATGTGGATCCTGGTAGAGATGATCGATCCGCGCTGTGTTGAAGAGCGAAGTCCGCCGTTTGATGCCATGGACCTGGTAGCCCTTGGCCAGCAAAAGTTCTGCCAGATAGGATCCGTCCTGTCCGGTGATGCCTGTGATGAGTGCCTTCTTCATTGCGTCAGGCATACGGTACCACGCGCGAACCGGCGCGTTCTCTATCGCGACCGGGCGGAATGGCGCTCGCCAACAGCAGCCAGCAGCTCCGCCTCAAACCTCTCCAGCACGCGTTCCCGCCCCAGGTGCTCTACCGCGTGCGCTCGCGCCGCAACGCCCAATGCGTGACGCATCTCCGGCGCATCGGCCAGGGTGCGCACCGCGGCAAACAGCGCCGGCTTGTCCAGCGGAGGCACTGCAATACCGCAGGAACCCAGTGTCAATGCCACCTGCGTTCCCTGCGCAGCCGTTGCAATCACCGGCCGGCCGCTGGCCAGCATTCCCGTCAGCTTCGACGGCATCACCAGATCCGCTGCATCCGGGTTCTGGGGCAGCAGATGAATGTCCGCCGCATTCAGTAGCTCGTTCAGCCGGTCAAACGGCTGCAACGGCAGCATGGTCACGTTCGCGGAACCGCGCACCATACCGGCAAGCTGCGCATGGTATGCGCCGTCTCCGCAGAATACAAAATGAATCCGCGGGTCCGGCGCGAACTCCTGCGCCAGCAGCGGCAGCCGCTCCAATCCCTGCTTCATCCCCATGTTGCCCGCGTACATCAGCACTAGTCGGTCCGGCGCCAGGCCAAGCTGCCGGCGCAGCCGGCTCGGCCCTTGCAGCGGCGCAATGGCGTCCGTGTCCACCCAGTTGGGAAACATCACCGTCTTCTCCACCGGCACGCCTTTCTCCGGCAGTCGCTGCATCATCTTCTCCGACACGGTGGAGATGTGATCGAAGCTGCGCATCGTACGTCGCTCCACCATCTCTGCCAGCCCACGCCCGCGCCCCTCGCTCTCCAGCAGTCCCAGTCCGAAGGCCGCATCCACCTCGAAGTCCTGCACGTGCAGCCACGCTACCGCGTCCGCCATCCGCGCGGTGATCAGCCCGGCCACCGCCGACATCAGCGTCGGCTCGATAGTCAACACCACATCGGGCCGCCACTGTGCCTGCGACAGCATGATGGGAAGACTGCTCAGCATGAAGGAGCCAAGGTGCAGCAGGCGTGTCCGCCCCGAGGGCTGCCGCGGCACATAGACCGGGCAGCGATACACGCGCACCTCGTCTGGGCCTGTACCTGGCTCTGTCTTGTAACTCCACGCGCGGTAATCCGTACGCACCCGCCACGCCGGATAGTACGGCGGCGCCGTCACCACGCGCACACCATGTCCCCGGGTCGCCAGCCACTCAGCCATCTCTCCCGAGTACTTGCCGATACCCGTCAGCTCTGGTGAGTAGTTGATCCCGTGCAGCAGGATGCGCAAGCGGTATGGTCCTTTCGCTGGATCGTTCCGGCCCGGGGCAAAGGCCAGCATACTTGATCGATCCATGCATCTTCCTGCATAGAAACGCACGGTGCCGCAAAGCAAAACACCCGCGCAAGCTCAGGTATGATGAGCCCAATGCAGACCGACATACGCGCACTGCTGGAGAGCGGTGCCGCACGCACAGATCAGGCGTTGCAGCGCCTGCTTCCCTCTTCCGACCAGGTCCCTGTCTCCATCCATCGCGCGATGCGGCACAGCGTCTTTGCCGGCGGCAAACGCCTGCGGCCTATCCTGTGCATGGAAGCCGCGCGCATGGTCGCGAAGGATGGCGCGTATCCCGCGGGCGTCGAAGATCTCGGCTCAGCCATCGAGATGCTTCACACCTACTCGCTGATCCACGACGATCTGCCCGCGCTCGACAACGACGATCTCCGTCGCGGCAAGCCCACCTGCCATGTAGTCTACGGCGAAGCCATCGCCATCCTCGCCGGCGACGCGCTGCAGACGCTCGCCTACTCCGTGCTGGGGGCGCTCCGCTGTCCGCCGCAGGCGGCGATCCGAATCGTGCAGCTCATCGCCGAAGCCACCGGCACCGTCGATGGCATGATCGGCGGCCAGGTGCTCGATTTGGAAGGCGAGCACTCGCAGCCCACCGAAGCATCCGTGTTGGCAATCCATCGCGCGAAGACCGGCGCACTCATCCGTGTCAGTCTGGTCAGCGGCGGCGTCTTCGCCGGCGCAACCCAGCAGCAGGTCGCCGCTCTCACCACCTTCGGCAGCAAGGCGGGACTCGCCTTTCAAATTATCGACGATGTACTCGACATGACGGGCGACGCTGCATCGCTCGGTAAGACCGCGGGCAAGGACGCGGCCAGCAGCAAAGCCACCTGGCCGGCCGTACACGGCGTCGCCGCCTCCATCGCCGACGCACAGCGGCTCATCGATGAAGCCTTCACGGAATTAACCATCTTCGGCGAATGCGCCGAGCCGCTCAAAGCAGTCGCCCGCTATCTCATCGAGCGCACCAACTAAGCGGTTCCACCACGACCGTGATCCCGACAGCACCGCAGGTGCGCAGTGGAGAGATCTGCTGTTAGGGGAAGCGTGCATCACTACCACAGCCAAGTCACCCACGACTCCCGACGTGAGTGGCCCAAGGAGCGAACCCAGCGAAATGCGCCGCAGGCGCGATCGCCTCGGACGGGCAGTCCGTCAGACGCGGGCCTGCTCGCGAATCACACGCCGGATGCGGTCGCCCTGCTCCGCCAAGTCCTGCACAAAGCCTTCAAACCGACCCAGCGCCTCCTGTGCCGTGTGGATGTAGTCGGGCAGGTTGTCCCACAGCTCACGCACGCCATCGGACTCTTCCAGCAAAGCCACCAGCGATCCAACCGCCGTCACTGCCAGTCCCGTCTTGCGGCGCCCGGTCGCCAGCAGCACGGCGCCGGTCAGCAGCGATCCGGCTGCAAGGCCGCGCGTCCACGCGCTCGTGCCCCCCGGGAGGTTGTCGTCCAGAGTATCCCTCAGTCGTTCCGCCATCTTGTTCAATTCTCTTGCCATGGATCTTCTGTCCTTCCTCATGTGTCTCGCGGCCGAATCTGCGGCCGGCTCAATCATGGGATGCAGCCTGGCCCACCGCGGCCACCCGCACAACGGAACCATCAGTCCAGGTCGAACTCGCGCAGCGGCTTGCCGGTCGTCGGATCATCCTTCGCACGCTTCACCGCCTCGGCGAAGCGCCGCTCCATCACGTCTTTCTTGTTGCGCTCGGTCTCTACGGACTGCCGGAAGATGCTCTCCTTGCGCTCTTCCTGATCCCGCATCGCGCGCGCGGCGCCTTCAAAATCCTCGAAGGTGCGTTTGCGTGGCGCAGACTTGTGCCCGATGATCGAGCGCGTCTCCGGATCCACCGTCAGGATCGCCCCGCAGTCCGGGCAAGCCACCTCGAATGCGCTCATCTGTTTCGCCATGGCTC
>JAUTWX010000217.1 GCA_030838385.1 Acidobacteriaceae bacterium | reverse complement strand
GTCTACCGCAGAGAGCTCCGGGCGAAGCCGGCCTTCGATCGAGCTCACCAGGTGCATCACGTGCGAGTAGCGCTCCACGATCATCAGGTCGCGGACGCGCACGCTGCCATAGTCGCTGACCCGGCCGACATCATTGCGGCCCAGGTCCACCAGCATGACGTGCTCGGAGACTTCCTTCGCGTCGGCCAGCAGATCGGCGGCGCGGCGGTCGTCCTCGTCCTCATCCTGGCTGCGGGGACGGGTGCCGGCGATGGGCCGGTACTCCACCTGGCCCTGCTTCACGCGCACCAGCAGTTCGGGCGACGAGCCTACGATTTGGATGGGCTTCGGCTGGCGGTTCGTTGCGGCGTTCTTGGCGCCGGCGTCGGCTTCGACATTCAATTGCAGGAAATACATGTAGGGCGACGGGTTCACGATGCGCAGGGCGCGGTAGACGGCGAAAGGATCGTCGCCGGGGTCGACTTCAAAGCGCTGCGAGATCACCGCCTGGAAGATGTCGCCGGCCGCGATGTACTCCCTCGTGCGCTCGACGGCGCGCAGGTAGTCCGCCTTGCGGGTGCACTTCTTTACAGCGAGCTTGGCCTTAGCCCCGCTGCGGCTGCGACGCTGCTCGGGCAGCGGCTTGGCAAGCTGGCGCCCCAGCGCAGCCAGGCGCCGGACCGCTGCCGCATACGCCGCCTTCGGCGCCTGCGCTCGCACATCTGCGTTCACAATCAGCAGCAGCTCCTTCTTCACGTGATCGAAGGCGACGACCTCGTGGAAGAAGGCCAGACAGGCGTCGGGGAGTTGGAGATCGTCCTTGGCGCGGGTGGGCAGGCGCTCGATCCGGCGTACGACGTCATAGGCGAAAAACCCAATCGCGCCGGCGGTAAACGGCGGCAATCCAGCCACATGCGCAGGAGAGTGGCTGGCGAGGGCAGCCTTCAGCGTCTCGAATATGTCGCCCTGGGCGGTCTTCTGCCGCTTGCCCTGCCAGGTAGTGATCTGATTGCCCCGAGCGACCAGCTTGCTTGCCGGCCTGACCCCCATGAAGGTGTAGCGGCCGAGTTTCTCACCGCCTTCGACCGATTCCAGCAGGAATGACTCCGGTTCATCGGCAGCAAGGCGCAGAAAGGCGGAGACCGGCGTCTCCAAATCGGCTACCAGGCGGCGGCAGACAGGAATCAGCGTGTGGGTGCGCGCCAGCTTCAAAAACTCGGGAAGCGCCGGAAACAGCGCCTCGGCATCAGCGGAGATACGGGCCATGGGGACACGTTCATGGTACATGGGCAGCACGGGGGAGGGCGGCTTGCGCATCTGTCTCCCTATGGGGTGCCGGAAGCGCTACCTCGCTTGGTTGTTGAGGTATCTCGAGGGAGCCTATACTCGTGGGTTTGGCCGGACCAATGCTGGTTTTCAATCCCGGGGAGCTTTGTTTTGCACCCGGAGACGGAAACCGGAGACGGAAACCACCCATTCGTAGCATTTCCTGCGGCTCTCTGCGTGTTTCATGCTGGTTTGTTCGCAGAGGGCGGCGCAACGTTCACTGGAACACTGGAGACAATGGCAATGCAGACACTCACCCTCGAGCAGGAGATCAACCCCTGGGAAGCCCAGGCTGCTCGGTTCGATTTCGCGGCGCAAAAGCTGAACCTGGACGATGGACTCTGGAAGGTTCTGCGATATCCAGCACGCGAGCTCATCGTGCACTTCCCGGTCAGCATGGACGACGGTTCCATCGAAGTCTTCACCGGCTACCGTGTCCAACACTCCATCGCGCGCGGGCCGGCGAAGGGTGGTATCCGGTACTCGCCCGATGTCACGCTGGACGAAATTCGCGCGCTGGCCAGTTGGATGACCTGGAAGTGCGCCGTCGTGAACATTCCCTTCGGCGGCGCCAAGGGTGGTGTGATCTGTGATCCGAAAAAGATGTCGATTGGCGAGCTGGAGCGGATGACGCGCCGCTACACCGCGGAGCTGATCGAGTTCATCGGTCCGGAGAAGGATGTGCCCGCGCCCGACATCAACACCAACGAACAGGTGATGGCTTGGATCATGGACACCTATTCCATGCACATGCGCCAGACTGTCACCGCGGTGGTTACAGGAAAGCCGCTGAATATCGGCGGGTCGCGCGGGCGGCGCGAGGCCACGGGACGGGGCATTGGCATCGTATGCGATGAGGCGCTCAAGCATCTGCACATACAGCGCGACGGCTGCCGCGTCATCATCCAGGGCTTCGGCAACGTGGGATCGAATGCAGCGAAGCTGATGATGGACAAGGGCTACAAGATCATCGGCATTGCCGAGTACGATGGCGGACTTTATAACACCAACGGCATCGACATTCACCAGCTCGTCGAGTACCGCCAGCGGAACGGCACGGTGCTCGGATTCAAGGGGGCGGAGGCAGCAGATCCGCTGGAGTTGATCCTCGAAGAATGTGAAATCTTCATTCCCGCGGCGACAGAGAATGTGCTGACCAGCCGCAACGTCGATCGCCTCAAAGCGAAGATCGTCTGCGAAGGCGCAAACGGTCCCACGACTGCTGTAGCGGACGAGATACTCGCCGACAAGAAGATATTCGTCATTCCCGACATCCTGGCGAATGCAGGCGGCGTGACGGCCTCCTACTTCGAGTGGGTGCAGGACCGGCAGGGCTACTTCTGGAAAGAGGCGGTGGTCAACGAGCAGCTCGAAAGCATCCTCGCGGAAGCCTTCGACGACGTGGTCCGCTACTCCGAGGCACACGGTGTGAACAACCGCATCGCGGCCTACATGCTGGCCATCGATCGCGTGTCGTTCACCATCAAGCAGCGCGGCATCTACGCCTGATTGCGATCGTGGGCGAGGGAAGTGAGGGCGGCGAAAGCCGCCTTCATCGTTGCTTAAGGTATGTCGGCCATGGGAAGCTTCTTGCTAGTGGCTGCTGCGGGCTTGCATACTAGGCCGGTGATTCGACCCTGTTTTCTCGTCATCGACCATGAGTTCCCGGACAGCATCTCCACGCGCAAGCTGGTACTGGAAACCGCCAAGTACAACGTGCTCACCGCATACAGCGGTGCTGAAGCGGTGGAGACCTTTAAGCTCTATCCCAATGTCACCGGCATCGTGATGAACGAGGCGGTCACCGGCATGGATTGTGCCGCGCTGGTGAAGGAACTGCGTGCCATTCGCTCCAATGTGCTGCTGATCGTGACCTCCAGCCGAGGTGTCACAGACTGCGTCATGGCGGACCATCAACTGGATAACTTCGATCCTGCCTCGCTGCTGAAGCTGCTTCGCCAACTCGCTCCCAATCCTCTGGAGCACTATCTTTCGGAATAGCGGAGAGCGCGCTCAGGCCATGTCGGCAACGCGTGTCTTCTGCGCGGGGGTTGCCGTTGACACAGGGGCCAGCCTGCGGCTCCAGCGTTTGCCTTGGGCGATCCACCAGTGCTCGTAGTAGCGCGTTGAGGCCCATGCGCCGACGAAGACCACGGCGAGAGCGGGCATGCGCTTGATGTAGCGAACGATCTTCGGTCCGGTGTTGAGCCAGCCCACGTCTACCAACGGATGCAGGATGTAGAGCGCGTAGGAGATCTCCGCCAGAAAGAACAGCGTGCGTGAGCGCAGCACTTTGCCGATAAGCCCGGGCGCGAACAGAACAGTTTGCCCCACCATGAGGGTCACGATGTAGGGGCGCAGATAGCCCAGCGGACCAGCGAGCGGGTTGGCCGACGCGACCGCGAGCGGGATGAAGAGCAGAATGAGCCAGCGCTGTTCGAGGGCGCTCTTGATGGCTGCGAAGCGTGGCGATTCGAGGGCCAGCGCAAGCGTTGCGCCGGCGAGGATCTCGTCGACGCGCGCGTAGGTGACGATGGATATTTCGGTATGCGTCGCGATGCGGATACCGGTAACGATCAGGCAGAGCACGGGCAGCAGATAGAGCCCGCGATGGCGAAAGAGCGCAAAGAGAAGCGCGACGGTGAGATAGAACTGCACCTCCACGCAGAGGCTCCAAAGATGCGCTGTCGGCAGGGTGAGAAAGAATGGCGGATAGTTGGCCACGAACAACATCTGCGCAAGGAAGACCTTGAAGCGGGCGTGCTCGCACAGCAGCACGACCAGCATGAACGCCCAAGAGAGCGGGACGATGCGGCACAGCCTGCGGATGAGAAACTCGCGCACCAGCGGACGGTAGATCAGCGTGTTGGTGATGAGAAAGCCGGAGAGACAGAAGAAGATGGCCATGCCCGTCGCCGCGAAGGCAGCGTTCAACTGCCAGCTTTTGGGCCCGAGCGGGAACAGGTGTCCCAGCAGCACCAGCAGGATACTGATGCCGCGCCATCCGTCGAGTACCTGAATGTGCGGCATCTTTCGAATCGGCTGCGTCATGACTACGGGGGACCACGCTTGCGGCTGTGTCGAGTAGTTGGTTTATCGCGTTGCTGCAATGCACTGCAGCGGTTTTGGCGATGGTCTCAGTTAAAGGGAGCGCTTTCTTTTCGCTAAGATGCCCGCTCCCGGCTGCCCAGCCAGCGAAAGTGCGCACCTTTGTGACAACGCATTGAAAATACAAGTCAGGCATAATGGCTGGAAAGGGCCCTCGGCAGCCTTGCCCCGGCGCATCCGCATGAATCTGCCCAACTCCATCACGATGAGCCGCATCGCCGGCGTGCCCCTGCTCATCTGGATGCTGTCTGCGAGCTTTCCCTTTCGCGACGGCCGCGGCGAGCAGGAGCTGATCGCCTCCGGCATCTTCATCCTGCTGGCGATTACGGACGGTGTCGATGGCTATCTGGCGCGCAAGCGCGGCCAGATCACGACCATGGGGATGCTACTCGATCCGCTGGCCGACAAGCTGATGATCTCGGCGGCATTCATCTCGCTGGTCGAGTTCACGCCCAGCATCATGAAGCCGTGGATTGCGGTGCTGGTGATCGGCCGCGAATTTCTGGTGAGTGGATTGCGCTCTATTGCGAGCGTTGAAGGCTTTACCATCCAGGCCAGCAACCTGGGCAAGCTGAAGACCATCGTGCAGATTGTCGCAGTGGTAGCGACGATTCTGGCACATCGCTGGTACGAGTGGCAGTGGGGCTGGTATATCCTGCCCGTCCGCTGGACGGCTTATACGTCCATCTATTTCATGGTGCTGGTATCGATCGTCTCCGCGGTGGACTACTTCCAGGCTTTCTGGAGGCAGATCGACCACTCCTCGTCGGACCGCAGGGCGAGTGTTGTGTTGCGGCGCGATAAGAAGAATGCTGCGCCGGTGAACTGAAGCGGCATTCCGAAGTGGCCCGAGCTATTTTGAAGGGTCGGGCAGGTCGTAGCGCTTCACCGCCGGCAGCAGGCCGAGCTGCTGCATCATCCCCAAGTCATCGCGGTTCGCCCGATGCTCGACGATGAGCCCATCCTTGAGCGTGTACCAGTGGATGTGCTGCACTTTGAACCTTTTCCCCGTCGGAGGCACGCCAATGAGCAGGCCGCCGTTCACCGGAATCTTGCCGACGCCCTTGTGAGTGCCGGTCACGATGCAGCGAATGACGACATCATCCTCGATCGCGGCGACGTCTTCGATCTGCATATTCCAGTCGGGGAATGTTCCGAGGATGTCCGTCAGCACATGCACGAGACCTTTGCGGCCCACCGGCACGCCGTGGTTACGCGTGTCTTCGGCGAGGT
>JAUTWX010000203.1 GCA_030838385.1 Acidobacteriaceae bacterium | reverse complement strand
TTAAAGACAAACTCATACCCTACACTAAACTAAACCCATCAGATGGGATATGCATCGATCGTCTGCCGATAGGAGAAGAAGACGATGACGAGCAGGATGATGATGGCGAACGAGATGGGGACGATGTAGCGCACGCCCATCAGACCAAGCGGGATGAGGAGGGTCAGAGCTGCTTCTGGTCCGTATGCAGCGGATGAGAGTGCGTCGAGCCCGAAGATGGGCAGGCCCGCAGCGGGGCCAACGTGCTCTGCGCGCTGTTCCGAGTTGGCGAGGGGGCGGCCGAAGAGTAGGTCAACAAGAGACATGCGGTAGACCGGCTCTCCAGTCAGAAGAGTGCGTGCTGGAACACTTTAAAGCATCCCGCGCTGCGCTCCTAAATGGGATGCGTGCGGCCTTTTTGAAAATTCGGGGCAGCAGGCAAAGGCTCAGGGGCGATCGGGCTGCTGCGAGGCGAGCTCATTGCGCTGCAGGCAGCGCATGACGGCGACGACGCGCTGATAGATGTAGACCAGTTCGCTGTCCGGCAGCGGGCCCTGGTTGTGCGAGCGCACATTGTCGAAGATGACCTGCTCGCGGTTGGGCTCGTAGACGGGCATGTCGGTGGCTTCCTTGAGTGCGCCGATGGCGCGGGCGGCCTCAGCGCGCTGGTTCAGCAGCTCGACGATCTGCAGGTCGAGCGCATCGATTTTTGTTCGCCAGTCACTGATATCCATTCGTGAGCCTCGTGGTTGGAGTTTGCCAACAGCAGATCCCTCCACTTCGCGCCTGTGGCGCTCCGGTTGGGATGACACGTTACATTACTGACGCAGCGCAGCGGGCGCGGCGATCACCGGCCGCAGTCCCTCAATAAATCGCGCGACCGCCGCGGGCGCATCCCTGGGTGCGCTCTTCTCGACAATGCCAACGATCGCGCTGCCGATAACGGCGGCGTCGGCGAACTCGCCCAGCGTGGCGACGTGAGCGGCATTCGAGACGCCGAAGCCGAGCGCGATCGGCAGAGCAGTGTAGCGTCGGAGGCGCTCGACGAGCGAGCGGGCATCGGAGGCGAGCGTCTGCTGTGTGCCGGTGATGCCGACGCGCGAGATGGCGTAGACGAAGCCCTGGCTGACAGCGGCGATGCGGCGGAGGCGGTCATCCGTGCTGGTGGGCGCGGCGAGGAAGATGGGCGCGAGAGCCGCGGCGCGCATGGCGTCGAGATATTTGCCTTCGGCCTCTTCGATGGTGAGATCCGTGGCGAGCACGCCATCGATGCCTGCGACCTTTACGTCGGAGAAAAAACGTTCGAGCCCATAGCGGAGAATCGGATTGAAATAGGAAAAGATGACGAGGCCGGTGTGCGGACGGGCGACACGCAGGTCGCGGGCGAGGGCGAGAACGTCTGCAAGCGTGGTGCCGTTGGCGACGGCGCGATGGCTGGCGCGCTCGATGACGGGGCCGTCGGCGAGCGGATCGCTGAAGGGGACGCCGAGCTCGAGGACGTCTGCGCCTGCATCGATGGCGGCGAGCGCGATGGCGCGGGTAGTGGCGAGGTCGGGATCGCCGACGGTGAGATAGACAACGAGGCCGGGTTTCTGCGCGAAGCGGATCGGCATTTAGCGGCTCTGCTCCTGCGCGCTCGCTCCGCTAAGGTGAAGCTCGCGTGCGAGGATGCCCATATCCTTGTCGCCGCGGCCGGAGACGTTGACGACGAAGATGTCTTCAGGCAGTGTTGTCGGGGCGAGGCGGATAGCTTCCGCCACGGCGTGCGCGCTTTCCAGTGCGGGCACGATGCCTTCGGTACGCGAGAGCATCACGGTGGCGTCGAGCGCCTGCTGGTCGGTGGCGGAGGTGTACGTTGCCCGGCCGGAGTCGTGCATGGCGGCGTGCTCCGGGCCGACGGAGGCGTAGTCGAGTCCGGCGGAGACGGAGTGCGTGAGCGCGACCTGGCCATGCTCGTTCTGCAATACATAGGAGAAGGTGCCCTGCAGTACGCCGGGTGCGCCTCCGCTGAAGCGCGCGGCGTGCTCGCCGAGCGCGGTGGAGCGGCCGCCAGCCTCGACGCCAATGAGCTTCACCTGCGGATCGCGCACGAAGTCATAGAAGGCGCCCATCGCGTTGGAACCACCACCGACGCAGGCGATGATCGCGTTCGGCAGCCGCCCTTCCTTCTCGATGATCTGACGGCGAATCTCTTCGCCGGTGATGCGGTGGAAGTCACGCACCATGGTGGGATACGGATGCGCGCCGAGGACGCTGCCGAGCAAATAATGTGTGGTGCGAACGTTGGTGACCCAGTCGCGCATAGCCTCGTTGATGGCGTCTTTGAGCGTCTTTGAACCGGAGCTGACGCCGCGCACCTCCGCGCCGAGCAGCCGCATGCGGTAGACGTTCAGCTCCTGCCGGCGCATGTCCTCTTCGCCCATGTAGACAACGCACTCCATGCCGAGCAGCGCGCAGGTGGTGGCGGTGGCGACGCCGTGCTGACCGGCACCGGTCTCAGCGATGATGCGTCGCTTGCCCATGCGCTGCGCGAGCAGGCCCTGGCCGAGACAGTTGTTGATCTTGTGTGCGCCGGTGTGGAGCAGGTCTTCGCGCTTGAGATAGATCTTCGCGCCGCCGAGTTTCTCCGTGAGCCGCTGTGCGAAGTAGAGCGGCGTGGGACGGCCTGCATAGTCGCGCAATAGCGTGTCGAGCTCGGCGCGAAAGATGGGATCGCGCTTGGCCTCCTCATAAGCTGTCTCGAGTTCTTCGAGCGCGGCCATGAGGGTTTCCGGAACGTAGCGGCCACCGTAGTCGCCAAAGCGCCCGGGGCGGGCCTGGGTCAGGGTCTCCATGCGATCTGCCTCTCGCTTTAGAGTATCGCGTTCGTCGCGCTCGGACCATCGCGCTGGCACGCAGGGTATCGTGCCCCTTTAGCGCCGAGAGGTCCGGGCACGCGTCGGGTTCTTCAGCTGCGCGAAGGTGTCGCGCGCGTTGCGGATGAATGCGGCGACGCGTGCGGGATCTTTGCGGCCGGGTGCGGCCTCCACACCGGTGGCCACATCGACGCCCCACGGGGTGAGGGTACGGATGGCTTCCGCAACGTTATCGGGATTGAGTCCGCCGGCAGCGATAAGGCGCAGTTGGGGTGCAACTTTGCGGAACAGATGCTGCGCTGCCTGCCAGTCGTAGCGCGTGCCTGTGCCGCCGTGACCGACGGGGCTTCGCGAGTCGATAAGCAGGGCATCGACCGCGCCATCGCGGGCCGCATCGTGTGCGATGGTCTGGATCTGCGGCTCCATGTCATCACTGTAGGCCAGGACTGCGAGGATGCTGATGGGGGACCGCGCTTCTCCGGCGGCGAAGTGGGCGCGCAGGCGGCGCGGCAGATCGGGATCGTCGCTCGCATGGAGCTGGACCCCGGTAAGGTCGGCATCGCGCACGGCGGTGACGATCTCATCGAAGCTTGCGTCGACGAAGACGCCGTAGCGTTCCACGTTGCGCGGCAGATGCGGCGCGATGGCGCGCACCTGATCCACGGTGACGCGGCGGGGACTTGGGGCAAGGACGAAGCCGATAGCGCTGGCGCCGCTATTCGCGGCATGTTGCGCGTCGGCAAGGCTGGTTGTTCCGCAGATCTTGATCCACATATCTATATGTCAGGAGGAAACCGTGCTGGAGGAGGCAGCGTACTGTCTGGCGGCTGCAATCCATGCGGCAAGTGCGTGTCCGGGATCGGGCTGGCGCATAAATGTCTCGCCGATGAGGAAGGCGCGATAGCCGGCGGCGTGCAGGCGAAGGGAATCGGCGGGATCGTTGATACCGCTCTCGGCGACAAGCACCGCGTGCGGTGGAAGCTCTGCGGCGAGCTCGAGCGAGGTTTCCAGGCGCACGTTGAAGGTGCGCAGATCGCGGTTGTTGACGCCGACGAGGCTGCATCCGAGATGACGGATGCGCTGCGCCTCTTCGCGGGTGTGAACCTCGCAAAGCACGTCGAGCGCGTAGTCGCGGGCGACTTTGGAGAGCCGCGCGAGTTCGGCATCGGAGAGTGCGGCGGCGATGAGCAGCACGGCATCCGCTCCGTGGGCACGCGCCTCGACGACCTGGTAGTCGTCGACGATGAAATCCTTGCGCAGACATGGGATGGTCACAGCGGCAGATGCGGCCTGAAGATTTTCGAGGCTGCCCTGAAAGAAAGGCTCGTCGGTGAGCACGGAGAGCGCCGCCGCGCCGCCCACCTGCATGGCGGGAGCGAGTGCAGCGGCGGAGAAATCGGAACGGATCAATCCTTTGGAGGGCGAGGCCTTCTTGAGCTCCGCGATGATGGCTGGTCCGTCGCTGGAGCGTGATCGGAGCGCAGCGGCGAAACCGCGCGGAGTATGATGCAGGGCCTGCTGCTCCAACGTCGCACGAGGCGTCCGCTGCATGCGTCGAGCCAGGTCTGCGCGTGTGCGCGCGAGAATCTGATCTAAAAATCGATCTGGAGCGCGATCTGGTATCCGTTCGGGGATCGGGCCAGGATGAGTCGGCATTCCTCGGGGGTCCTTCCCCTGAGTATATCGGTCGGAAAACGATCGCGCAGCGACCGCTTCAGGCAGCGCGCGGTTTCGCCTTCCAGCCGCCAAGCACCAGACCCATGAGCAGCATGCCGACAAGTGGGTAGCCGGTATTGATGGCGAGGATGGGGATGCCGCGAGCCTCGAAGGCATATTCGGTTGCCCATGTTGTGAAGACGAAGCCGAACCAGACCGCTGCCGCGATGGTTGCCCCGCGTGCAGCGGTTTGCGGGCCGGTGGCCTGGATGACCCAGGAGAGGGCGATCGCGAGGATTGCAGTCATGACGAGAGCGACGACGTAACCCAGCCAGGGTGGGGCACCGGATGCTTTCAGTTCGGCCATGGTGCGACCGATGCCGGCGAGCCATGGATTCATGAACATGGTGAACCACGCGGCGCCGAGGAAGAAGTAGATCAGGGTTGCAACAGCGATGGCGGCAGGGTTGTGACGGACGGTTGGCATGAGAGCTCTCGGATCAATGGATGAGATTCGGGGAGAATGGCGGGATTCTAGCCGGTGACTGAGGCGATAGACCAGGGAAATGGGTTGTACGTCGTGTGCCGGCATGCGTGCGGAAGCCCAAAAGTGGCGATCGTCTCTGTCTGAGAAAACGCTTTTCATTGAAAAGAGTAGACTCTCCAACGCGAGACATACGGTTGAAGAATAGGCCGTCGGAGGTGGGATGGAACGCTGGACGCGAGCAGAACGGGATGGCGCGCAGCACGGAAGCAGCGGAGAGAATATCTTTCGCCGGAAGATCATAAAGGAATTTCGCCGCGGTGTTCTGACGGGTGCCGTGTTGCTCGCGGGAACGTGTCTGTTGCTCGCGCAAAGTGCGTCCCATACCAAGAGATCGGAGATGGAGGCGCAGAAGAAAGAGTCAGCGGTGGTGCCGTCAGAGGTCTTGTATGGGGCAGCGTACTACCACGAGTACGAACCCTACGAGCGGCTGGACCAGGACATCGCAATGATGAAGAAGGCGGGGCTCAACGTGGTCCGCATGGGCGAGTCAACGTGGAGCCTGTGGGAGCCGGAAGACGGCCGCTTTGAATATGCGTGGATGGACCGCGTGGTGGATGCGATGGGCAAGGCCGGGATCAAAGTCATCATGGGGACGCCGACCTACTCGATTCCAACGTGGATGTACCGAGAGCACCCGGAGATACTCGTGCGGCCGCTGGGCGGAGCGAAGACTTTCTACGGCATGCGGCAGAACATGGACACGGACAATGTTGACTACCGGCGTTATGCGCAGCGTCTGATCGCGAATCTGGCGGAGCACTACAAGGACAATCCCTATGTGATTGGCTGGCAGATCGATAACGAAACCGCATCGTACGGTGCATCGAATGACGATGTGTTAGCCGGATTCGTGAAGCACCTGAAGGAGAAGTTCGGCACTACGGACAACCTGAACAAGCGGTGGTTTCTGAACTACTGGGGCGAGGACGTGAATGGTTGGCAGAACCTGCCGACGCGCGACAGTGCGCAAAGCACGGGATACAAGCTGGAGTGGTCACGCTGGGAGCAGATGCGGGTAACGGATTTTCTGGCGTGGCAGGCGGAACTTGTGCGCGAGCACCGGGGTCCGCATCAGTTTGTGACGACGGATTATGGCGGCATGATGAAGAAGGATGTAAATGAGTATGACGTGAGCCGCCATCTGGATGTTGTAGCGGACAACATCTATCACCACGGCACGCAGGACAAGATGGACGGCTGGACGCAGACGGAGCAGGGCGACTATAGCCGCTCACTGCTGCACACCAACTATCTGGTGACGGAGACAAATGCGCAGACGACGGACTGGACTTCGGCGTATCAGTATCCACCGTATGACGGCCAGCTTCGACTGAATGTGTACACGCACCTGTCGAATGGCGCGAATATGATCGAGTACTGGCACTGGGCGTCGATTCATTCCGGACAGGAGACATATTGGAAGGGCGTGTTGTCGCACGATTTCGAACCGAACCGCCCGTACGAGGAGGTGTCGCGGACCGGAAATGAACTGAAGCGCATTGGACCGGAACTGGTGGACCTGAAGATCACGAACCAGGTGGCGATACTGTGGAGCGTGGATTCGCTGAATGCTATCTCCTTCATGCCGTTCACGAGTGGCGGGCCGCTATGGTCGTTTGCACCACCGACGGCGGACTATGCGTCGCTGGTGAACCAACTGCACCATTCGCTCTACCGGTTGAATGTGGGGACGGACTTTGTCTTTCCGCAGGATCCGGATTTTTCGCGCTACAAGCTGTTGATCGTACCGTCGCTGTACATTGCCGATGATGCGATGCTGAAAAAGATTGCTGCATATGTGAAGGGCGGCGGGCATGTGCTGATGACGTTCAAGAGCGGCTTTGCGAATGAGGATTCGGCGGTGCGCTGGGTGCGTGCGCCGGGGCCATTGCGCGAGGCTGCGGGATTCAGCTATCAGGAGTTTTCCAATCTGGAGCAGCCACTTGCCTTGAAGGGCGATCCATTCGGCGCGGGATCGGATAACAAGGTGAGTTATTGGGCTGAGTTCCTGATGCCGGAGCATGCGAAGGCGCTGGCATGGTACGACCATCCGTTCTTCGGAAAGTGGCCGGCGATCACACGAAACCAATATGAAGCGGGCACGCTGACGTATGAGGGAACGTATCTTTCTGACGAACTGCAGAGGCGTGTCGTTCAGGACGCGCTGAAGGATGCGGGTGTGGCAGAGCCGGACGCCGATTTGCCTGCGCCTGTCCATGCGAAGCATGGCGTAAATCAAGCGGGCAAGCGGGTGAACTATTACCTGAACTACTCAAGCGAACCGCAGCAATTCACCTACGCGGCTGGAAGTGGCGTCGATCTGCCGACAGGACATCGCGTTGCTCGGGGCGAGACGGTGGCAGTTCAGCCATGGGATGTCGTGATTGTTGAAGAGGAGTGAGGTGGCGCGAATTCACCGGCAAGAAGTGGAGTGCGTGGCGGTCAGCGGAAACGCTAGTGTGGACTCATGAAGAGCGGAGTGGCGGGAGAAACAATCGCGGAAAAAGTGGATAGCATCGCGTGGCAGCGTGTGGAGTTGGATCTGGATGCCTATGGAGCCGCGATGTTGGAGCGGCTGCTTGCTCCGGAGGAGTGTGACGCAGTTACAGCGATGTATCCGGACGAGGCGACGTTTCGCAGCCGCGTTGTGATGGCGCAGCATGGCTTTGGGCGCGGCGAATACAAGTATTTTCGGTACCCGTTGCCTAAGCTTGTGGAGGATTTGAGGACGCATTTGTACCCGCGGCTGGCGCCGATCGCCAAT
>JAUTWX010000201.1 GCA_030838385.1 Acidobacteriaceae bacterium | reverse complement strand
GCACGGGCAACGTGGACACGGTGGTGAAAGGCAGCGCCTTCGACAGCGATTTCGATGCCGCTATACACCTGATCGGCGATCTGCGGCAGGTGAAGCCGGACCTCTACATCAACCTGACGACGGGTACCTATCCCTCGCCCTTCTGGCTGATGTATGCGGACTCCATCTGGCGCGGGGGCGAGGACCACAGCTTTGCGGGCGTGGGCCCGGAGCGGGAGCGCTGGATCACTTACCGCGACGGAGACGTATACGACCACATTGTGAAGGGCGGCTCGCTGTATCCGTTGAACTCGCTGATGCTGCACGGACTGATTTACGGACAATTTGCCCACCACCTCAATACGGATCCCGGCGGCGACTTCAAGAACGAGGTGCGCGATTACTTCGGCACGGGAACGCAGCTCCAGGAGATGTACATCACGCCATCGCTGCTGAAGCCGGCGGACTGGGATGTGCTGGCGGAGGCGGCGAAGTGGTCGCGCGCGAACGCGGCAGTGCTGAGAGACACGCATTGGGTGGGCGGCGATCCCCGCTGGCTGGCGGTGTATGGATGGGCGTCGTGGACGCCGGAGAAGGCGATCCTGACCCTGCGCAATCCGAGTGATAAGGCGCAGGATTTTGAGTTCGATGCGGGTAAGGGGTTCGAGCTGCCGGCGGGGGCGGCGCGGAAATTTCGGGCGCACAGCCCGTGGCAGGATGAGGCTTCATCCCCGGCGGTGCCGCTGGAGGCAGGCGCGCCGCAGACCTTTCATCTGCAGCCGTTCCAGGTGCTGACGCTGGAGGCGATGCCGGAGTAGAGCGGCCAAACGGGCGCGGAATCTGAGCTGGATGGGGTGCGGATTTGTGTCCGAAAACGGCGTTTGGGGGCGCGAATTTGGGTGTGAAAACGGCCCTTGCGAACACGTTTGGGACGCAATTGGTAAGCAAAAAGAGGTCTTATTTGCACCTGGCTCGACCTTTATTGCACCATAGACAGTGCATACGCCCGGCTCGACCCGGTTTCGTTTGATTTCGATTTATCTAGAGTCGGGAAATCTCCCCGGCCGGAGACCCGGAAATGCATGAGGTGCGAATCTGCATCAGGGGCGAAGCAAGGAGCGGGAACTCAGTTTGCCTGCAACACCTGGATGCACTCGTCGGCCCGGAGGACAGTTGCGAGACGCGGGAACACTTTCTCAACCAGACAGCCGTGAACTTCTGCATTGAGGTCGGCACAGCAATCCTTGACCACGATCAGCCGGTAGTCGGCGTCACTGGCATGAAGAAGAGTGGAGAGAACAACGCCACTGGTTGCGATCCCGAACAGGATGAGGGTATCGATATCCCTTGCCCGAAGGATCATATCGAGGTCGGTTCCGGCAAAGGCGCTGATCCGGTGCTTGGTAATGAGAATATCTTCCTGTTGTGGTTCCACTGCTGAATGAATCGCACCGGCCGCTCCCTGGAATAATTGCTGGTGCTGGACCGAATTCTTGATAGCGCTTAGCAACGGGTTGCGCAAACTGATTTCTGGTAAGCCGGGACGAAAGCCAACCTGAACATGAATGACGCTAAGCCGATGTTCTCGGGCTTCTTTCAGCACGGCGGCGGCGCGTCTGATCAGATCGGAGTCGCCCTTGGTGTAGATGGAAACAATCGCGGTTTGCAGATCCATGCTAAGCAGCGCTGTGTGAGCAGTATCTAAAGACAACAATTGCGTTGACATAAATTTTCCTTCGCAGCCGCCGGCGGGAGCTTTACTGGCAATCTTGTCAGCAGAAGATCTCGCATTGCCCCACGGACTTCTCGTTCTGCAAATTCTGGAGCAGGTTGGCGAGACGAGTTTCTTCGTATGAATATCGCCGGGCACTGATGAAGTCGTGCGTTGCGATAGACGCGACCATCTTCTGAATCGCAGTCGCGCGTTGGTTCTTCAGTTCTGCGACGGTCACTGATACATCTGTTGAAGAGACATCGGTTGAATCAACAGCAGCAGACTGTGAAGGTTGGCGATCGATCGGAGGAATCTTCTCTAACCACATTGTGTAGACTCCTTCGTCACACTGGAAACTCTGCCAGGACAAAGTCTAGAGGAAAGGCCACTGGAATGGGCTCCGCTCCCCACATTTCAGGTGTTCGGTTTGAAGCCATCTCTCCTATTCGTCATCGCCTTATCAACGCATCTGTGCATGGGTGCAGCATCGCTTTCAACCTTCCCCGCATCGCAATTTCACATACGCGAGTCGGCTCTGCAGTCACTCCCCAGCAGCTTCGACAAGCACACCGGTTGCAGCAAGCGAGAGTCAGGCCGCCTTTAAGGAGTCCCATGTCTAATAAGTCTCTTTTTCCGATTTTGCTGGGGGCCGGTGCAGGGCTGGTTCTCCTCCGCAGTAAACGGTGGTGGTCAGGAGCCAGGGGCGGACACCGAAGCCGCAGGGCGGCCGAACAGTCTCGCCAAGCGGCGGATCAGACGACGCGACGCTATCTCATGTATACGATCATGCCGGTCTGGACAGCCGCCGGTTTTTTGGATTGGCTATGGCACCGCCAAACCAAAATCGAGACAACCAGCGGAACGAAAGAATCGATCATGCACCTGGTCATGATGGCAGAAGCAGGAGCACCCATCCTGACGGGGCTATTTTTGGAGATGAATGCCGGCGCTCTCGCGCTGATGACCGCGGGTTGGCTGATGCATGAACTGACCGTTGCGTGGGACGTAAGCTATACCGTCTCGCGCCGGATCATCTATCCCCGCGAGCAGCATACTCACAGCTACATGCAAACTATTCCCTTTGATATTGTCGCCACACTCGCCTGTCTCTATCCCGAGCAGTTCCTGGCGATGGTTGGACTGGGTCCAGAGAAGGCGGATTTCAAGCTCCGCTTCCGCAAGCCTCCAGTTCCACTGAAGGACTTCGCGGCAATCGTGGCAGGCATGGGTCTGGTGTCCGGCCTGCCGCACCTTGAGGAACTCTGGCGCTGCTATCGTGCACAGCAAAGTGGAGTCGCTGGACGCGATATTCCGGAGTGCGCGCAACAACTCTATGCTTCGTAGCTCATCTGGAAGAGTTCCGGTTTTGGCGAGCGGGCCAACTGCTGGAGAAGCATGTCGTCACCTCCTCAGAGCTACGAGCCATAGAGTTGAACGTCGCTCAATCGATGCCGAGCTTGTGCTGCATTTGTTCCAGCGAGATGCCGCTGGTTTCGGGGTAATAGAAGAGGACGAGGAAGAAATCGACGACCATCATGGCGGCGAAGAAGAGGAAGGGATAGGCGCCGGAGGACTTCGCCATGACCGGGAAGATGAGCGAGATGATGGCGTTGGTGACCCAGTGGGAGGAGCTGCCGAGGCTCTGGCCCTTGGAGCGCACGCGGTTGGGAAAGACCTCGCTGATGTACACCCAGATCACCGCCCCTTGCGAGATCGCGAAGAAGCCGATGTAGAGCATGAGCAGCCAGACCAGCCAATTGAGATGGCTATGGGTGAAGAAGAGAATCGAGATGATGGTGAGGCAGACAGCGAGCCCTACGGTTCCGACCAGCAGCAGCTTCTTGCGGCCGAACTTGTCGATGACGGTCATGGCGAGCAGGGTGGCGACCAGGTTGGTGGCGCCGACGGCGACGGCCTGCAGGTCTCCAGAGACCTTGCTTGCGCCGGCGAGGGCGAAGATGTCGTTCAGGTAGTAGAGAATCGCGTTGATGCCGGCGAGCTGGCAGAACATGCCGACAGTGATGGCGAGGAAGACGGGCTTGCGGTACTGGCGGGAGAACAGCTTATCCGCGGACCCGGATCGCTCCAGGTGCACCGAGGCGACGATTTCGTCGAGTTCCTCCTTGGGTTTGGGAACGCCGGTGAGGCGCAGGACTTCGAGGGCTTCATCGAGATTCGATTGCGTGACCAGCCAACGCGGGCTGCGGGGAATGATGAAGAGCGTGGCCAGAAAAAGCAGCGCAGGAATGCCGGCGACGCCGAACATCCAGCGCCAATCGGACGCGCCAAGGTGCATGCTGCCAATCACGGCATTCGATACGTAGGCGAGCAGAATGCCGAGGACGATATTGAGCTGGAACGATCCCACCAGGCGGCCGCGCCATTGGGGCGGCGCGATCTCTGCGATGTACATGGGGCCGAGGACGGAGGATCCGCCGATGCCGAGGCCGCCGATGAAGCGAAAGAAGATGAGCGCGGGCCAGTTCCAGGCCAGGGCGCAGCCAATGGCGGAGAGGACATAGAAGATGGCCATGACGCGAAGGCTGTCGCGGCGTCCGAATTTCTGTCCGGGAATGCCGGCGGCCATGGCGCCGATGACCGTGCCCACCAGGGCGCTGGAGACGGTGACGCCGAGCAGGGCGGGCGTGAGGTGGTAGGTGTGCGTCAGGGCAGAGGTGGTGCCGGAGATGACGGCTGTGTCGAAGCCGAAGAGCAGGCCACCGAGCGCGCCCACGACGGTGCTTTTTACTACATGCGAGTTGATGCTCATTCAGTCTCCATGACGTAGTACCGTATTATCCCGCACGCAGCGAAAATAACGTTGAGGGTGGCCGAGCTCGGTCGAAGCGATGCGACTGCTTTAGACTTGAGCCACATGTCTTTTCGCGTTGTGAGCCTCTCCTTCCTGCTCTGCTCTGTCTCCCTGACCTGCCTGGCGCAGGGCACCAAAGTCTGGACCGAATCGCATATGGAGGAGTGGGAGAAGGGGCGGCCCCGGGGAGTCGCCATCTCGAGCGATGGGTCGCTGGCTGCCGCGCCGGGCAGTACACTCACGGCGACGACGCCGTCCACGTATGTGTGGGCGATCGCCAGCGACAAGGCCGGCAATGCCTATGTGGCGACAGGCTCGCCCGCCACCGTGCTTCGCATCACGCGCGACGGCAAGTCCGCGACGATGTTCAAGACCAAGGACATGAGTGTGCAGGCGGTCGCAGTTGGTCCGGACGGCTCGGTCTATGCGGCTACGCTGCCGAACGGCAAGGTCTACCGCATTCCTGCGGGATCGACCGACGTCGGCGCGGAGAAGGCGACGGTGGTCTTCGATCCCGCGAAGCTGGAGGGCGTGAAACCGGACGCCGCTCCCAAGTACATCTGGGATCTCGTCTTCGGACCGGATGGCGCGCTGTATGTCGCGACCGGCGGGCCGGCCGCGGTGTATCGCGTACACACACCGGCGGGGGATGCGCATGCGGAGCGCTTCTTTGAGAGCGACGAGCAGCACATTCGCGCGCTGCTGTTTGAGAAGGACGGCAGCCTGCTGGCGGGCTCGGATGGAGATGGGCTGGTCTATCGCATTGACAAAGAGGGTAAAGGCTTCATCCTGTTCAACGCGCCGAAGCGCGAGGTGACGGCGTTGACGGAATCGCCAGCGGGACAGATCTATGTGGCCACCGTCGGCGAAAAGGGCAAGAGCAGCCTGCCGCCGCTGCCTGTTCAGGGACTCGTCGCCGTAACTGCGACGATTACGATTGTCACCCCGGGGTCGGTGCAGGCTTCGAACAATAATGCGTTGGTGCCGGATGGCTCGGAGGTCTATGAGCTCGATCCCACCGGCGCGGCGCGCAAGCTGTGGGCGCCGCACGATGACGTGGTCTACGGGCTACGCTGGACGCCCGACGGGCTGCTGGCGGCGACGGGGAACCGCGGCCGCATCTATCGCGTGCAGGAGAACGGCGAGTACGCCGACATCGCGCACCTGGAGGCGTCGCAGGCTACGGCCTTTGCGACGGCGCCGGACGGCCTTTACGTCGGGACCAGCAATGGCGGGAAGCTCTTCCACCTGAGCGCGCAGAGTGCGGAAGGCAGCCTGGAAAGTGATGTGCAGGATGCGGGCGCGGTGGCGCGATGGGGCCGCGCGGACGTGGATGCGACCGGGTCCGACTACCAGTTTTCGGTGCGCGCGGGCAACGTCAACAATGCCGATCGCGGGTGGAGTGCGTGGAAGGCGGTCACGGCCGACACTACGATGGCCACGCCGCAGGCACGCTTTGCGCAGTGGAAGCTGACGCTGAAGCCGGGCACGCGGGTCCATGCGGTTGCGTTGAACTATCTGCCGGTGAACGTTGCGCCGGTGGTGGATGAGGTGGTGGTGATGCCGGGCGCGCGGGTAAACCAGCAGGCGCAGTTTCAGCCGCCGGTGCCGACGGTGATGATCAATCTGCCGTCCGCCTCGGCGAACGTGGTGAACATCCAGCAGGACGCCACGACGCAGCCGCTGCAGGGGGTGAAGGATAAAGGCGCGGCGACAGTACGCTGGGCCGCGCACGATGACAACGGCGATGACCTGGTGTTTGCGCTCTACTACCGCGAGTCCGGACGAAACACTGGAGAGAACTGGCAACTGCTGAAGGACAACGTGAGCGAGCGGTACTACACCTTCGACGCGGCGCAGGTGCCGGACGGCCCCTATCAGGTGAAGGTGGTGGGGAGCGATGCGCCGTCGCACAATCCGGGCGAGGCGCTGACTGGTGAGCGGACGAGCGAGCGCTTTGTACTCGACACGGCGACGCCGGTGGTCGCGAACATGGTGGCGCGCCTGGAAGGCGGCAAGCTGCACGTGACCGCGGAGGCGAAGGACCCGTCTTCGGCGATTGCGCGCTCTGAATATTCGATCGACGCGGGGCCGTGGCAGTACATCGAGCCTGTGGGCAAGATCTCCGACGCCGCGACGGAGCGCTATGACTTCTCTGCCCCGCTGCCGCAGGCGTCGGAACAGTTGCGCGTGGCCAAGCTGCCGCCGGCGAATCCCAACGAGCATACGGTGACGCTGCGCGTCTTCGATCGCTATGACAACTCGGCTACGGCGAAGACGGTCGTGCGGTGAGGACTGCAGGTCCTTCGCTGCGCTCAGGATGACACCATGCTCAAGATGATCATGTCACCGATGGTGAGACGGGCCGCAACCCATGCGCTTTGAACTATTCATTGCGGCGCGATATCTGCGGGCCAAGCGGCGGCAGGCTGTGGTGGGAGTGATCACCGCGATCTCCGTCGCCGGAGTTGCCGCGGGTGTGGCCGCGCTGATCATCGCGCTGGCCATCACCACCGGAATGCGGCGCGACCTGCAGGATCGGCTGCTGGGATCGACCTCGCATGTGGAGCTGATGCGCACGGCCGCGGACGGCATCCGCGAGTGGCGGCCGCTGGTGGCGCGGCTGGCGACGCTGCCGCATGTGAAGGCCGATGCGCCGGGGCTCTACGGCCAGGTGCTGGTGTCGCGCGGCGCGCGCTCCGGCGGCCTGATGATCAAGGGCGTGCTGCCGGACCAAGAGCGGCGCGTCGCCGACCTGCTGGACATGGTGAAGCTTGGAACAGCGCAGGCGCTGGAGCCGGCGGCCCCGGTGATGCAAGGGGACACTGCGCCGCTGCCGCCGATCGTCATCGGCCAGGACTTGGCGACCACGCTCGACGCCAATGTCGGCCAGACGGTGCTGGTGACCAGCCCGCAGGGTGAGCTGACACCGCTGGGCATCGTACCCAAGTTCCAGCGGTTCTATGTTGCGGGCATCTTCCATTCCGGCTTCTACCAGTACGACTCCAGCATGGGATTCGTGCGGCTCGCGGACGCACAGCATCTGCTGGGCGAGCCTGACCTGATTTCCGTGATCGCTTTCCGGGTCGACGATCTTTACCATGCGGACGCGATCGGACGCGAGATCGAGCAGGCGGCGGGCGCGGGCTTCCTGACCACCAACTGGATGGAGCAGAACCGCGAGCTCTTTCGCGCGCTGCGGCTGGAGCAGATTGTCACCTTCATCGTGATCGGGCTGATCGTGTGCGTGGCCGCGCTGAACATCCTGATCGCGCTGACCATGATGGTGATGGAGAAGACGCGCGACATCGCGGTACTGATGAGCTTCGGTGTGCGCGCGGAGCAGGTGCGGCGGATTTTTCTGCTGCAGGGTTTGCTGATCAGCGCGGTGGGCACGGCGCTGGGCCTGGTGCTGGGGTATGCGGCGTCGTGGGCCGGCGGCCACTACCGCTTCATCCATCTGCCGGGCGATGTGTATTCGATCGACTACCTGCCGTTTGCGCCGCGGATCTCGGATGCGGTGATCGTCGCGGCGGTGGCGCTGGGGGTTTCGCTGGTGGCTACGCTCTATCCGTCGCGCTCTGCGGCGCGGGTGCTGCCGGCTGAGGCGCTGCGCTACGAGTGAGGGGGTACCCCCTCGCTCCCCCTAGGGATTTTGGCTTGTAACTCGTTTTCTTCCAGCCACTTAAGGTGTCTCTGGACAGCTAAGTGTGGTGGTCCAAAGGAGTTAACCGCTAAAGATATCCAAACAAAGGAGTTAGTGGCTGCTCTGCTGGATCACGACCTTGTTCCGATCTTCCCCTGATTTAAGGGTAGCAATTTGGGAGGGTATAACCGGCAGGTTTGTGAGGCTGGATGGGAGCCGATGTCCCTAAGAGGGAACATCGGGCACCGTTGTGGGTGGCACTGCGGACTTCTTCTCTTCCCACATCTCAGAATGTGGCCGTGACTGCAAAAATCAAGCAAACCGGTCGAGATTCAAGCCCTATGAGGCGGTTGATCCACCCAGAGCGTAGAAGAGGCTCCAAATTGTGGCTCAATGAATGACTCGATCTGAAATCAACAGTTGAGCCAAGGGTCACTTATCCGGAAAGGCGACTATTCGGCCGAGCGGCGAGAAGCCTGTTCTAACCAAGCCTTCGCCGCCAGCCTCAGCTGTATCTCGCGCATGACGATCGTCAAAACG
>JAUTWX010000433.1 GCA_030838385.1 Acidobacteriaceae bacterium | reverse complement strand
CGCGCTCCGGATCGACCCCAAGCTCCGCAAAAGCCGCTTCCGCCTTCTTAGCATCGAACTTGCCTTCGCGTGCCAGCCGGGAGAGCGTTGCCGCGACCATCGACTCCGCACTGACCTCGAAGTGCCGCCGTAGATGCTCGCGATTGTCGCTGCGGCCGAAGCCGTCCGTCCCGAGTGAGACCAGCCGGTCCAGCAGCCAGGGCGCCAGTTGGTCTGGCACCGCCTTCATATAGTCGCTGGCGGCGATGATCGGCCCCGGCGCACTGCCCAGGGCACCTAGGATGTAAGGCTGCTTCGCCTTCTGCGACGGATGCAGACGGTTCCAGCGCTCCACTGCCAGTGCGTCGCGGCGCAGTTCGTTGTAGCTGGTCACGCTCCACACGTCGGTCGCGACGTTGTATTTCTCCGCCAGGATCTGCTGCGCGCGCAGCGCCTCGTTCAGGATGGGGCCGCTGCCGAACAGTTGTGCGACGGCTTTGTCCTTCGCCGCCGGACGCAGCCGGTAGATGCCGCGCAGGATGCCCTCACGCGATCCCTCCGGCATCTCAGGCATCGCGTAATCCTCGTTGTACATGGTGATGTAGTAGAAGAGGTCTTCGCCCTTCTCGTACATGCGATGCAGGCCATCCTGCACGATGGTGGCAAGCTCGTAGACGAATGCCGGATCGTAGGTCGCGCACGTCGGCACGGTGGATGCCAGCACGATCGAGTGGCCGTCCTGGTGCTGCAATCCCTCGCCCAGCATCGTGGTACGTCCGGCGGTGCCCCCCATCAGGAAGCCCTTGCCGCGCGAATCGGCAAACGCCCACGCCATGTCACCAATACGTTGGAAACCAAACATCGAGTAGTACATGTAAAACGGAATCGCCGGCAGTCGATAGTTCGAGTAGGCGGTGCCCGCCGCGGTGAAGGAAGCCATCGAGCCGGCTTCCGTAATTCCCTCTTCCAGAATCTGCCCGTCCGCCTCTTCGCGGTAATAGAGCAGCATGTCCACGTCGTGAGGCTTGTACTTCTGACCTTCGCTCGCGTAGATGCCCACCTGCCGGATGGCTGATTCCAGGCCGAAGGTGCGTCCTTCATCCGGCACGATGGGGACAATCAGCCTGCCGAACTTCTCATCCTTCATCAGGTGGCGCAGGATGCTGACGAAGCCCATCGTCGTCGACACGGCGCGGCCCTTCGATCCGGCCGTCCACTCTGCAAAGGAGTCCAGCTCCGGCGCCTTGAAGTCGAGCTTCGGCGTCTCGCGCTTCGGCATGAAACCGCCCAGCGCGTTGCGCCGCTCCAGCATGTAGGCGATCTCCGGCGCATCCTTGGCCGGACGGTACGGCATCGCCTCCTTCGCCGCCTCTTCTGGCACAGGAATATCGAAGCGTTTCACGAACGCGGTCAGCGCGTCGTCGGTCAGCTTCTTCTCCTGATGGCTGGCATTGCGCGCCTGCGTCGAGCCCAGTCCGTAGCCCTTCACCGTCTTGGCCAGGATCACCGTCGGACCGCCCTTGTGCTCGGTGGCGCGTTTGTAGGCGTTGTAGATCTTCACCGGATCATGGCCACCGCGATGCAGTGAGGCAAGCTGATCGTCAGACATATCGCGGACCAGCTCCAGCAGCTCCGGATATTTCCCGAAGAACTCCTGCCGCAGATATGCGCCGCCCTTCGCCTTGAACGACTGATAGTCGCCGTCCACGCACTCTTCCATGCGCTTCAACAGCAGTCCGGTGTGGTCGCGCTCAAAGAGCTTGTCCCAGTCCGAGCCCCACACCACCTTGATCACATTCCAGCCTGCCCCGCGGAACATGCCTTCGAGCTCATCGATGATGCGCTTGTTGCCGCGCACCGGCCCGTCCAGCCGCTGCAGATTGCAATTCACCACGAAGATCAGGTTGTCCAGCTTCTCGCGCGTCGCCATCGAGATCGCGCCCAGCGTGTCCACTTCGTCCGTCTCGCCATCGCCGACGAAGGCCCACACCTTGCGATCGGTCTTCGGAATCAAGTTCCGGTGTTCGAGGTAGCGCATGAAGCGCGCCTGGTAGAGCGCATTCAGCGGACCGATGCCCATCGACACCGTCGGGAAGCGCCAGAAGTTCGGCATCAGCCATGGATGCGGATAGGACGACAGCCCCGGCTTGTCGCGCAGCTCATGGCGGAAGTTCAGCACCTGCTCATCCTCGAAACGGCCTTCGAGGTACGCGCGCGCGTAGACGCCTGGTGAGGCGTGACCCTGGAAGTAGATGAAGTCGCCCGGCTGCTCGTCGTAGGTGGCATGGAAGAAGTGGTTGAAGCCGACTTCGAGCAGCGTCGCCAGCGACGAATACGTCGAGATGTGCCCGCCGATGCCGGCGTCTTTCTTGTTCTGACGATGCACCATGGCCATCGCGTTCCAGCGGATCAGGCTCTCCACCCGCCGCTCCAGATCGCGGTTTCCCGGATACGACACTTCCTCATGCTTGGGAATGGTGTTCAGGTACGGAGTAATCAGCTCGCCGGTGGTGTTGATGCCGGCTTCGCGGGCGCGGCGCCGCAGTGCCGTCAGCAGTTCGGCGCTATGCTCGGCGCCCTCGGCGACCACGACCTCGTCAAAGGCCTCGATCCACTCGGCCATCTCTTCGGAAAAGCTTGTCTGGACTGGCACTGCCTCTTTTGTGCTCATTGCTTCGGATCCACTCGCCTGTCGGAATTGGTCGTACCGTGGGACGCGCGCGGCTGCATCCACCACCCGTCAGTATAGCGTCGCTTCGGGTGCTCTGATTGTGTCTGCTTGTGTCTGCGCAGCGAGAGTATTACGGATTGCGGCAGCAGCACGAAGCCCGTATGATCGGGCCGTTCCCCCCTGTGATTGCTGAGTACCGGAAAGGCGGTTGCATGATCTGCGGGACTCGCGGTATCTCCACGCCCTGTCTCCGTTTCTGCCAGCTGCTCGTCTGGCTGTTCCTTCTGTCTGCGGCCACCCCCGCGGAAACCCTCCGCGTGCAGAACCCTGGCACCGGCTCCATTCCCATCACAGGTAGCTGGCAGTTCCGCCTTGGCGACGATACGGGGTGGGCCAACCCTGCGTTCGACGATTCCGGGTGGGAGCAGCTCCGCGGCGACGATACCTGGGGCGCGCAACAGCATCCTGGCTATACCGGCTTTGCCTGGTACCGCAAGCGCATCGAGGTCAATGGCGCAAGCCCGTCGCTCGCCATCCTCATGCCCACCGTGGACGACACCTACGAGCTCTATTGGAACGGGCGCCGGATCGGCCGCTATGGGGCAATGCCGCCCCACGCGAGTTGGTGGCCCATTGGACACAGCACCGTCTATTCGCTAGGCAGTTCGCCGACAAGCGGCGTCCTGGCCATCCGGGTGTGGAAGGCGCCGCTCTCCTCCACTGACCCGGCAACCAACGGGGGCCTAGAAGGCCGCCCGCTGCTCGGAGATCCCACGGTATTCGCCAACCAGTTCATGCGGCTCCGTTATCTGGGCGAGCATCGCCAGATCCCTCGACTCATGATTGGCGCCGTGGTCACGACGGCAGGCCTGCTCGCGCTGGTGCTGTTCCTCCGCGACCGCAAGCAATGGCTCTATCTGTGGCTCGGCCTTTACCTGATCGCCGACGGTATCGGCTCCATCAATAACCTGGATGGCATTCGCTACGGCATGACGTTCTTCGTGAACCAGGTCTACCTCCAGTTCGTCGACGCCGCGGCAGATATCTCGCTTTGGCTGCTGCTCCTCACACTCTTCGGTTTCCACAAAAGCGCAACGTGGAGGAGATGGACCATCGCCTTGGGCGTTCTCTACCTCCTCTCCCAGGTCATCGACATGACTGCCCTCGCGCAGTGGCAGAGCGTAGGGTTGGGGACCCAGTGGGTCGACGCCATCACAACCGCCATCTACTCACTCACTCCTCTCTACATCTTTTTCATCGTCGGCATCGGTCTGCTCCGCAAAAGGCAGACGGAGATGCTGCCCGTCGGCATTGCGGCCTTTCTCTATGGGTTGTGGACATTCCTAGATGGCATCCTGGGTCAGGGCACTCGCTTTACTCACTTGACCGTGATCGCGGCGCTTCGGGATTGGGGATTGCGCCTGGGCGGTTATAGCTTCAGCGCTCGCTTCCTGCTGGACACGCTGCTCTTTCTCGTATTGCTTTACACCGTCACTCGCCAGGAGTTTCTGGAGCGGCGCCGTCAGGCACAGATCGAGCTCGA
>JAUTWX010000143.1 GCA_030838385.1 Acidobacteriaceae bacterium | reverse complement strand
CAGCGGTTCCCGGAGCACGTCGCCGGACTGGTGATGGCGGAGCCGGTTTCGCTCTCGATGTGGTCGCAGTGCACCGCTGCCGACCAAGTCCGGCTGCAGGCAGGGGCGGCGTTGGCGCGGCGTGGAGCGTGGCTGGCGGAGTTCGGGGTGGTGCGTGCCGCGCTTTCGCTGCTGCTGCACGGAGGCCAGCGTTGGTCGCAGCGAATCGGCAGACGTGCCGCGAGGCCCGGCGCAGCAACTCTCGAACGGCTGACGGGCGAGGTGAGCAAGTTGCCGAAAGAGTTGTGGCCGGTGATCGCGGCGCAATGGAGCCGTCCGCAGAGCTTTCGCGCGATGGCCGAGACACTGGAAGCGCTGCCAACGTGTGCCGCAGATGCAGGCCATCCTGTGTTGCCGGCGGAGCTTCCGGTTGCCATCCTCTCGGCAGCCTCCGCGACGGACGAAGAATTATGCGAGCGCGATGGCTGGCTTATGGGACTGGTGGAGACGGAACACCTGGTGCTTCCGCAGACCGGCCACTGGCTGCACCTGGAGAAGCCGGAAGAGATCACGGGGGCCATACGGTGGTGCGTAGAGCGGGCAAGGATAAGGACGTAGCCTATGAGCCGGGGCGTTGCTACTCGATCAGAGCGTGAGAGGATGCACGTGCGCGCAAGGCCAGGCCACTGGCCACGGAGGTGAATTCATTTCCGGTGCGTACGCGGTCCGCACCAAATCGCTGCTCGAAGATACGGCGGACTGCGGGTACCAGCGAGGTGCCGCCAGTCAGGAAGACACGGTCGACGGCACTGACATCTATGCCGGATTTCGTTACCACCTCTTCGACAGCCTGCTCGATCGCTGCGAGATCCGGAGCGATCCACGACTCGAACTGGGCGCGCGTGACGGGTGCGTGCAGGTTGAATCCATGATCGCGAAAGAGAAAGTCGGCGGTCTCTTGTTTGGAGAGCGCGATCTTGGTGCTTTGGACCGCCTGATGCAATTGGTAGCCGAGGTCTGCCTCGATCAAATCAGAGAGCGCTGCGATCTTCGCAGGTTCGAAGGCTCGAATGCGCGCTGCGCGCAACATCTCGCTGACAGCGCGGGTGCGCAAAAAAGAGAGATGATGCCAGTGCTCAAGCCGTACATAGATCCAGTTCGGCACTGCGACCAGAGTTTTATCGCCGGACTTCTCGAGCGTACCCGCGCCAAGGTGAGGCGATACCAGGTGTCGGACCAGGCGCGCGTCGAAGGCATCTCCAGCGAGGCCGACGCCACTGGTGGCGAGTAGTTCGGTCCGCTGTTCCTGTTGGCGGGCGTGTGGCCGCAATCTTAGGAGTGAGAAGTCGCTGGTGCCGCCTCCGAAATCGCCGATGAGCACGAATTCCTCACCCGACAGAGTCGACGCGTAGTGATAGGCGGCAGCCACCGGCTCGAATTCAAATTCGATGTGGGTAAAACCGGCCCTCAGGAATGAATCGCGCAGACGTTGGAGCGCGAAGTCATCGTCGGCCGTAGCGTCAGCGCCAACAAAGCGCACCGGACGACCCACGGTGGCAGCAGTGATGGAGCAGCCAAAATAGCTTTCCGCGTGCTTGCGCAGATCGGCGAGAATGCGGGCAACCAAGTCCTCCAGGAATTGTCGTCTCCCAAATACTTCCGTGCCGGTGAGCGTCCGGCTCGAGAGATAAGACTTCAGTGACTGGATGAGCCTGCCCTTCGGTTCGGCTGCGAGGTAGCGCTCGATGCCCTTCGGACCGCTCCACGAGTGGAGTTGCGATCGCGTTTTGGTCTTCGTCTGCTCGAGGTATAGGAGAGAGCGATAGGCTGCAGTGAAGTTGCCGCCGGCAGGGAACTGCACGAGTTGCACGCGTCCCTGTTCGTCGGCCCGGGCGATGGAGCTGTTGGTGGTTCCGAAGTCAATACCGAACATAAATGGCGCACCACATCCAGTCTTTCACGCGATGCGCCTGCCGCGCAGTTACTCCATCGGTGCTGCGATATAGGCCCCTCGTCGAGATTGAGCATCCACTGGAGAGGCATAGAAGGCCGGCCTGCCGGCGATTGAGAAGACCGCGGGAGTGTCCTCGAAAAGATCGAAGGTAAGAACTTCCCCGGGGGTCAGCCCGCGAACGACGCTTAGCGGGATGCGCACCTTTGGTAGCTGCAGAGTCGCGAGATGCATGGTTCGCTGCAGACGGGTTAACAATCCATTCCGCATCTCAGGAGATGTCTGTCGAGAGGTCTTTGGCGGGCCATCGAGTGAACGGATCAGAACTTTTGCCGCCTCTGACGAGAGGACGAATCCAATACGCCCTCGCTGCGTGTCACAGAGCAGATCGAAGGAAAGCGACAGTGTGCTGTCCATGGTTGGCATGAGCCGATCGATCGAGCGCGCCGGGAGCGAGGCATCATTCCGGATCTCCAGCTCAGGGGAGGACAGGGCGGTGCTGAAATCCCGGCAGATAAGATCGACAACACTGCGGACAATGGACCCTTCGATTTCGGTCGGTTCGCGCTCGAGCGATGTGCCACCGGGTCCGCCCAACAGGAGTTCGACGAACAGATAGACCAAGGGAAGATCCAACTGCAACAGAGCCGGGTGAGATGCGGGCCCGATGGCTAGAGTGGTCGCATAGCGGGTTTCCGCCTCTGGCGAGTGGATGACCTCATAGAATGGGACACGTTCAACACCCGCAAGGCTGGCAGTAAAGGGAACGCCAAGCCAACGGGTCATATTGGCGTTCACTGCGCGCGCGAAGAGCAGGCACAGGCTGTGCAGCGTGAGCCGCTGCGCCTCGCTCAGAGCGGTTGGGGCGATGAGCCGCGCATGCAGCGGGATAGGGGTGTCGTCTGTAATGGCATTCGCGGGATGGGGATTGGTTTGCATAGGACACATAACGTAGCCGCAATAGATGCAAGTGCTGCACCAGATTCCCGGTCGGATATTAAAGGGCTCTAATGAAGTCGTCAGCCGGGGCACGCTGCATGAAGGGAGGCGAGGACTCCGGGATCGGGAATTCGTCGGAGTTTGACGGCTTGCGGGCTATTCCGCAGGGTCGTAGTTCAGATTGGGCCCGAGCCACCGCTCGACCTCTGCCACCCTCATACCCTTGCGTTCGTGATAGTCCGCCACCTGATCGCGGTCGATCTTGCCGAGACTGAAATATCGCGATTCGGGATGAGCGAAGTAGAGCCCACTTACGCTCGAGCCGGGCCACATCGCGTACGACTCAGTAATCAGCATTCCGGTGTTCGCCTTCACGTCGAGCAGACGCCAGAGGGTGCCCTTCTCCGTGTGATCCGGGCAGGCCGGATAACCCGCGGCAGGCCTGATCCCCCGATACTTCTCCTGGATGAGATCCGCGTTGCTCAGCCCTTCCTTGCAACCGTAGCCCCATTCTTCCCGCACTCGCTTGTGCAGACATTCGGCAAAGGCTTCGGCCAGGCGATCGGCAATGGCCTCCGCCATGATCGCGTTGTAGTCGTCGTTCTCGGTCCTGAATCGGTCGCACAGCTTCTTCAGGCCGATGCCGCTGGTTACCGCGAAAGCACCGATGTGATCGGGCAGCCCCGTTTCCTTTGGTGCAATGAAGTCGGCGAGCGATCGGCACGGCTCGCTGCCTTCCCGGTTTGCTTGCTGGCGGAGGAAATGGAATCGCTCGAGCACCTTGGAGCGTGTGCCGTCCGTGTACAACTCGACATCGTCCCCCACAGCGCTGGCGGGAAAGATGCCGTACACACCGCGCGCCGTGATTAGTTTCTTCTCAATGATGGCGTCCAAGAGCGCATTGGCTTCCGCGAAGATCTGGCGTGCCTGCTGGCCCTGCTTCTCGTCATCGAGGATGCGGGGGTAAACACCTTTCATTTCCCAGGCGTGGAAGAACGGCGTCCAGTCAATGAAGTCGCGCAGCGTCGCCAGAGGAAAGTTGTCTAGTACGCGCACACCGGTAAACGCGGGTACGGGCAGATCTTCGGCACGCCACTCGATCGGAGTCCGACGGGTGCGAGCAGTTTCAAGAGAGACGACCTGCTGTCGTGGCGAGGAATGCACCTTGCGGAGCCTGTCGTATTCGGCTCGATGCTGCGCCACGAATGCCGGCTTGGCTTCGTCGCTCAGAAGGCTGGTGGTGACGGGAACAGCCCGGCTGGCATCGAGCACGTGGACCACCGGCTCGCTGTAATGCGGCGCAATCTTGACCGCCGTGTGCGTCCGGGTCGTGGTTGCCCCGCCGATGAGCAGTGGCAACTTGAACCCATGGCGCTCCATCTCGCGGGCCACATGCACC
>JAUTWX010000106.1 GCA_030838385.1 Acidobacteriaceae bacterium | reverse complement strand
GCGCTCTACGCCGTGATTGTGCAGCCGGAAGGGATACAGATCGCCACCCTGGATGAGGACTTTGCTGTCGAGTCGTCGGCTGGAGACGTGATCCTGCTGGGCAACACCAGCTGGCGCATTCAGCGCGTGGAGAGCGCAGGACGGGTGCTGGTCGAAGATGCGCATGGCCAACCGCCGAATGTGCCCTTCTGGCGGGGTGAGGCTCCGCAACGGACGTTTGCGTTGTCGCGTTTCGTCTCCAGCTTGCGCCAGGAGATCAGCGCACGCACCGGCAATGTGATGCCGGGATACATCAGCCAATCGAATCACCAGGTAGCGGAGACTGTGGCGTGGCTGAAGCAGGAGTGCTCCGTGGATGACGCGGGGGCGGAGCAGATGATCGGCTACATGGTGGCCGGCCGCGCGGTGCTGGGCGCGGTGCCTGCCCTGGACACCATCATCGCCGAGCGTTTTTTCGATGAGGGAGGCGGGATGCAGTTGATTCTGCATGCGCCTTTTGGCGGACGCATCAACAAGGCGTGGGGACTGGCGTTGAGAAAACGCTTCTGCCGCGGTTTCAATTTCGAGCTGCAGGCAGCAGCGACCGACAACGGGCTGAATATTTCGCTGGCCGAACAGCACAGCTTTCCACTCAGCGACGTCTTCCAATTTCTTACCGAGCAAACGGTGACCGAGCTGCTGGAGCAGGCGTCGCTCGATTCCCCGATTTTCCGGGCGCGCTGGCGGTGGGATGCCGGACGAAGTTTGCAACTATTACGGATGTATAACGGCAAACGCATTGCGCCGCAGGTGCAGCGAACGCGATCGGACGACCTGCTGGCCAGCGTTTTTCCCCAGGTGGCCGCGTGCCAGGAAAATATTGAAGGCGATATCCAGATTCCCGACCATCCGCTGATTCAGGAAGTGATGAAGGATGTGTTGACTGAGGCCATGGATCTGGAGGGACTGATTGCGTTGCTGGCAGGCATCCGGACGGGAGCGATTCGCTGTCTTGCGGTGGACAGTGCGGTTCCCTCTGCCTTTGCGCATGAGCTGCTGAACGCAAACCCGTATGCCTTCCTGGACGATGCGCCGCTCGAAGAGCGCAGGGCGCGCGCGGTGAGCATGCGCGGCATGGTTCCGGATAAGCTGCTTGGCGAAGCGGGCCGGCTTGACCCAGCAGCGATTGCCGAGCTGCGGGAAGAGTGTTGGCCGGACGTGCGCGATGAGCACGAGCTGCATGATTTGCTCTGTTCGCTGGTGGCGGTGCCGGAGGAGATTCAATCGATCGACGGAGCGCTCCACTGGGCCGGGTTCTTTGAGCGGCTCGAGTTCCATGGCCGGGCTACGGTGGGCGAATATGGCGGACGACGATACCTGGTGGCGGCGGAACGGATAGAGCATCTTCGACTCTTATGGCCCGGGGTGGCGATCGAGCGGCCGATTCCCTGCCCTCCGGAAGCAAAGGAGTTGGTGCACGGCGATGTCGTTCGTAAGACAGTTCAGGGGTGGATGGCGCTCCTTGGTCCCATCACTTCGCGGGCGCTCGGCAGTCGACTAGGCCTCGAACCGGCGGCAATATGGGCGGCCATGCTGGTGATGGAGATGCAGGGAAGTATTCTGCGCGGGGTATTTGAAGGGGGAGAAGCCGCCAACGACGAGGACGTGGAATGGTGCGAGCGCCGGCTGCTGCAGCGCATCCACAAGCGAACGCTGGCCGGGTTGCGGAAACAGATTGAGCCGGTCACGCCCGCGGTCTATATGCAGTGGTTGATGCGTTGGCAGCGGGTCGCCCCGCGCACGCAACTGAGCGGCGAGGCGGGGGTACTGGAAGCTCTGCGGCAGCTGGAGGGCTTTGAAGCGCCGGCCATCGAATGGGAGCGGACGCTCCTGCCACAACGAGTCGCCGGCTACGATCCGCGCTGGCTGGATGTTTTGTGCCTGGAAGGTGTCGTGGGATGGGGACGCATCTCGCCTCACCCGGCTTTTGCCACCCATAGCAGTGACTTTTTAGCACCTAAGCGGGTGGTGCCGACCAGCATGGCTCCGGTGACTTTCTTTCTGAGGGAGGACGCGCTTTGGATGGACCGCTGCCTGGCGGAACGCGCGATCCCGGAGCCCGCCCTGCAGGCCTGCCTGAGCGAACTGGCGTGGCAGGTGCGCAGCCATCTGGGGCAATATGGAGCAGTTTTTGCCGGCGACCTGGTGCGGTTGCTGGGTGTTCCCTCGGAACAGGTGAACCGGGCCCTGTGGGAACTCGTGGCGGCCGGATTGGTGACCGCCGATGGCTTTGACAGCTTGCGGGTGCTGATCGACCCCCGGCGGAAGGCCATCTTCCAGGGTGGTCTGAAGCGGCAGCGAAACACGGTAGGGCGGTGGTGCTTGCTGAACCCGTCGGCTGGGTTGATCGAAAGCGTCGGCGCGCAGGCAGAGCGGCGTGAGGCCGAGCTGGAGTCCGCCTGCTGGATGCTGCTCCGGCGCTACGGAGTGGTGTTCCGGGACGTGCTGGAGCGGGAGACCACCATACCCCGTTGGCGCGAGCTGCAAGGTATGTTTCGCCGGCTCGAGGCTCGGGGAAGCGTGCGTGGGGGCCGTTTCCTCAGCGGCTTTGGCGGGGAGCAGTTCGCGGTCCCGGAGGCGGTAGCATCCCTGCGGGAAACCCGCCTGAATGCCGTCGAGG
>JAUTWX010000088.1 GCA_030838385.1 Acidobacteriaceae bacterium | reverse complement strand
GTCGAAGTCGGTGGCCCCGAGATTGCCCTGGAATTTAGCGACGACCTGGAAGGTAGCGTTGTCGCGATCATCATATGCCGCGTGCGGGGTAAGGAAGTCGCGGCTGTTCGCGAGGCCGTTCGCACCGATGGCGCCGAGTTCGGGCAGGCGGAAGCTGGCGCCGTAGTTTTCGAGGAGGTAGCCGCGGGCCTGCGGCTCGAGCAGTTCTACGCGAAACTTGATGCCGCGAGGGATGAGGGCGATCTCGCCGGGGGACAGGTCGAGGAGGCCGAGTTCGGTGTGGAGCATCAGGCGGCCTAGTTGTGGGACGAAGAGAAGTTCGCCATCGGCAGAGTAGAAGAAGCGGTCGGTCATGCTTTTGTTCGCCGCATAGATGTGGATGGCGACCCCGGAGTGCATGGAGAGGTCGCCGTTGCCGGCCAGGGTGGTGAGGCCGTCGACAAAGTCGGTTGGCTTGGTGGGGAGGGAAAGCGGGTCCCAGCGGAGTTGGCTGGGTGTCGTTTCGACTTCGTTGAAAGGGGACGAGCGGACGACGCCGTTGGCGATGCGCTCGTAGGGCTTGTGCATAACGGAAGGGCGGATGCGGTAGGTCCAGGTGCGACGATTCAGCAGGCGGGGCGCGGTGAAGGGGCTGCCGCTCAACTGTTCGGTGTAGAGGCCGAGCGGGGCCTTCTGGGGGGCGTTCTGGCCGACGGGAAGGGCGCCTGGTTGGGCCTCGGTGGCGAAATCGTTGCCGAAGCCGGTGAAGTACTGGAGATCGGGCATGATGGTCCTCTCTGGCGAAGGTGCGTCTATGGGGGCAAAGCTTTCCTGACGAGTGAACGGCACTTCGCAGGAACACCGTAGCTTAACTGAAAAGAGGTCTCTTGTGCTTGTTGGCGATTATCGTATGGTGGGCGTGTCTGCTGCGGATACCAGATGCGGCTTGGCGGTGACGTCGTTTGCAGAGCCGGCGGAGGCGATGACGACGGTCTTCGCGTTAAGGAACTCGCGCATGCCGGCAGCAGAGAGTTCGCGCCCATAGCCGGAGCGTTTGATGCCGCCGAAGGGAAGACGCGGGTCGCTGGCCACCATGGTGTTCAGGAAGACGCCGCCGCATTGCAGTTCTGAGACGAGGCGCTGCTGTTCGGCGGGGTCGCGCGTCCAGGCGGAGGCGGCAAGGCCGAAGGGTGTGTCGTTGGCGATTTCGATGGCCTCGTTGAGATCCTGCGCGCGAAAGAGCATGGCGACGGGCCCGAAGAGTTCTTCGCGATAGACGGCAGAGGCGCGCGGCACGCCGGCCAGGACGGTGGGCTCGAAGTAGTTGCCCTCGCCGAGCATGCGCTCTCCGCCGGTGAGGATGCGTGCGCCGACGCGGACTGCTGCCTTGACCTGGGCTTCGAGCAGCTCCACTATGCGAACCGTTGCGAGCGGACCGATGTCGGTGCCTTCCTTCATTGGGTCGCCGACGCGCATGGCTTCCATACCTTTGACGAAGCGCGATTCGAAGGCGTCGTAGATCTCGTCGGCCACGATGAAGCGTTTGGCGGCGATGCAGGACTGGCCGCTGTTGACGCATCTCGCGCGCACGGCGGTCTCGATGGCGAGGTCGAGGTCGGCGGATGGCATCACGATGAAGGGGTCGCTGCCGCCGAGTTCGAGGACGGATTTCTTGATGAGCCAGCCGGCCTGAGCTCCGATGGCTCGGCCGGCGGTCTCGCTGCCGGTGAGGGTGACTGCGGCGATTCTTTCGTCGCCAAGAATGGTCTCGACCTGACTGACTTCGAGCAGGAGGGACTGGAAGGTTCCTCGCGGAAAGCCGGCGCGACGGACGAGAGCCTCGATCGCGAGCGAGCACTGTGGGACGTTGGACGCGTGCTTGAGCAGAGCGACGTTGCCTGCCATCAGCGCAGGCGCGAGGAAACGGAAGACCTGCCAGAAGGGAAAGTTCCACGGCATCACGGCGAGCACGATGCCGAGGGGCTCCCAGCGCACATAGCTGTGGTTGGGCTCGGTCGGGACGGACTCGGGCGCGAGGATGCGGACGGCGTTGTCGGCATAGTAGCGGCAGACGTCGGCACACTTGAGGATCTCGAATCGAGCGGCTTCGAGCGGCTTGCCCATCTCGAGCGTGATCAGCGTAGCAAGGTCTTTCGCCTCGTGTTCGAGGATGGCGGCGAGCTTGCGCATCCAGAGGGCGCGATGCTCCAACGGGACGTTTGCATAAGCGCGGAACGCGTCGGCGGCGAGGGCGATCTTCTGACGCGCGGCCTCGCTGGTGAGAGCTTCGAAGCTGCGTAGAAGCTTGTTGGTTGCGGGATTGATGGATTCGATGGCCATGGTTAGACAGGTTTGGCTTTACTCTGATGCTAGCTTAGCAAGGGTCTGGGCGAGGATGCGCGCACCAAGGGTGATATCTTCGGGCTTGGCGTATTCGTCGGGACGGTGGCTGACGCCGTTGCGGCAGGGAATGAAGATCATGGCGATGGGCGCGAGCCGGGCCATGAAGAGCGAGTCGTGGTACGCGCGGCTGACCATTTTCTTGTATGTGATGCCCTGTTCCTTGCAGACATGTTCGACAAGCTCGACTGTGTGGGGGGAGGATCGTGCGGGAGCGTCGGCGTTGACCAGCTCTTCAGCTATCGTGACCTTGCGGCGCTGGCGCAGCTCTTCGCAGTCGCGCCGGATAGCGTGCATGACGGCTTCACGGCGGTCCGGATTTGTGTCGCGAATGTCGAGCTGCAGGACGACGCGGCTGGGCACGCTGTTGACGGCACCGGGGTGGACCGCGCAGGTGCCAACTGTGGCTACGGTGTCGATCGCTCCCGTGGCGAGGGCGTGCTTTTCGACAGACAGAATGAGTTCGGCAGCGGCACAGAGAGCGTCTTTGCGGTCCGGCATCAGGAGCGCTCCGGCGTGGCCGCCAAA
>JAUTWX010000084.1 GCA_030838385.1 Acidobacteriaceae bacterium | reverse complement strand
GTGTCAGTCGCATGACGTTACGCGATTGGCTTGGCGGCAAAGATCAGCCTCAAAAGTGCGTGCTGGCGCGGTTAGCGGGCTTTTTGAGACGCGTCGGATATCTGTAGCCTGACCGGCTATGGTATCGTGGCTCTCATGACGGTTCCTCCGCTGGAACGACGATGCAAAGCGTGTGCTGCGTCACGAATCCAGAAATATGCAACCACGCCTCGTCAGAGGTCAGCGAATTCCAATCCGAGGCTAGAAAAAAGCTGAACTCAGAGCCGCCAGCGGCTTTAAGTATTTCCATGAACCGAACAGCTTTCGGTGTGCCCTCCAAAGTCATGAGATAGGAAGATCCTTTTGGCATTTAGGAATGGTGTAGGCGAATTTTTCATGACGGGGAATCGCTGCTCTTCGCGAGCGCAATCGAACCTTCTTCCAATTGGTTTTGAGCTTGAACATCAACCAACCTGGTCCTGAGGCGCTCAATTAAATATCTTCCCAGTCTAGATCCTCTGGACACAACTCCTCACGGACGCAACGGCACTGTCGGTTGGACAGTCCTATAAGGATTTTTACGTTAGAAATGTTGGTATTGGACGAAATCACGTCGGGAACATTCGGTCGGCGAGTTCATGATTTTCCATCGCAAGACGTTGCGGTGCTCAATGATCCTTCGAAGGGCGTCGCCCTGGAGCTTTGCTGAAGAGCCTGCTATGGGCCTTTAATTCTTCGGATATTTCTCGCTCGGCTTCAACCCAATCGGAAGTTTCATCGCCAGGGATTCCCAGGTTTCGGCGGCGTTCACCAATGAAGTAAGCACGCAACGCGATCTGTTCGTTGCTAGGCTGTGCATCGATATTTTTCAGTGCTACGCTTTTGGAGACTGCTCTGGCGGAAGGCGAACCGGCTTTCCGCTGGACAGACTTCTTGATAGGAACGGAGGTGAAGGCAGCAGGCTCAGATCGCGGTAGATTCATATTTTTGATTATGTTTCGGTTTGTTGTCTGTTTGCTTTTTCGGCGGTTATTTCGTTCAGAAGCTCAATGGATTTAATCAGTTCTTCTGCCCGAAAACGGTTCATATAAATTCCAAAATTATACATAATCACAAGCAAATAGTAGCAGATATTTGTTAAGCGGCAGTGCTCGAGGGTCTCGATGGGTCGACGTGGTGGAGCGGGATCCCTTTCAGAGGTCGTGCAATTTCTTCGCGGAGATATCGCCCTGGAGCCGATGCGCTCGGTCAACGGTTGGTCTGACGTCGGATCCGCTGAACAGGAACTTGATTTCGGCGACGTCAAAGGTCAGCAGCATGTCAAACGCGCGAAGTCGCTGCGGCCGGTGGGCATAATATCCTCACCTTTGGACCTATTCCGCCCGATCCGTACGGACTGATCAATGAGTTCCAAACTTAGGCCTGCAAATCCTGACTGGTTCACAGATCCGTCCACTTTGGTCGGCGCTCAGAGGGATCATTGAGACAACGATCGCGGCGATTGAGACATGGGCGGCATGCATGGCATGGGCCCGATCCAATACGAGAAGAACGAGCCTGTGTTCCACGCCTTTTGGGAGGGGCGAGTGTTCGCACTGAGGCGGGCGATGGCGGTTTGGGGCAAGTGGAACATCGACGCCACTCGTCACGAGATAGAGCTGGTCCCGCCGGCCGAATACTTACGTATGAGCTATTACGAGAGGCAGTTCGCAGCGTTTGTCGAACTCTTGGTCAAGAGTGGTTTGATCACGCGCGAGGAGGTCGAAAGCGGCAAGCTGCCGCCAGGCTCTTCCAAGGCGGTCCCGCCGCTCACCATTGAGAAGGCGGCCGCTCTGGTCGCGAACGGTGTACCCGCGAGCCGGGAGGTACTGGCGGTTCCGCGCTTTCAAGTCGGTCAGCGCGTGCGGGCCCGCAACATGCATCCGGCTGGTCATACGCGCCTGCCACGCTACGCGCGAGGCAAGCTCGGCACGATCGATCGCGACCACGGGGTTTACGTTTTTCCGGACAGCAACGCCCATTTCCTTGGTGAGAAGCCGCAGCACGTCTATTCGGTCCGATTCGCCGCGCGCGAACTGTGGGGCGAACACGTCTCGCCGCAAGACAGTGTTTATGTCGATCTGTGGGAGGGCTACCTTGAGCCAGCATGATCTGAGAAGAGACCTTGAACACCGCCACGCCCTGTCGCGATTTCCCCGCGAGACCGACTATCCGGTTTTTGCTGAACCTTGGGAGGCCCAGGCATTTGCGCTGGCGGTCAAACTCTCCGAGCAGGGCCATTTCACCTGGAAAGAATGGGCGGCCGCACTTGCTGACGAAATCAAGGCCGCCAGCAGCGGCGGTGAGCCCGACGACGGCTCGCGTTACTATCACCATTGGCTGACAGCTCTCGAGCGCCTGGTTATGGCCAAGGGCTTGGCCGATTCAGCGGCCCTGGTCGCGCGCAAGGAAGCCTGGGCCGAAGCCTACCGGGGCACTCCCCACGGCAAGCCGATAGAGCTAGACACCGAATCCAGCGGTGGCCCTCACCAGGGGTGAACCGGAGTTGGGCGTCGGTTCCGTTCTCGATAGTAACCAGATTGGGACTTTGCTCGCGGCAATTGCCGACTATGTCTCGGCAAGGCCGCTCCGCGCAGTACGTTGGGCTCCGCTGAGTGCGAGCAATTGCGTCCTGTGAAAGGAGTCTTGTCGATCGCTTTGGAAGCCAAACGCCGGTGCCGGCAACTCTCATTGTGCCACTCGAGAATGCGGCGGAAGCCGCCGTGGTGGAGGGTGTCAGTTTCTACGCAATATGTTCAATTTCGCAGGTGGTGCATTTTCTGAGGGGAGATATCGCGTTGGAGCTGGTGCGTTCCACCAACGGTTGGTCCGAGGTCGGAGCCGCCGAACAGGAACTCGATTTCGGCGAGGTGAAAGGTCAGCAGCATGTTAAACGCGCTGTCGAAGTCGCCGCTGCCGGCGTACATAACATTCTCACCATTGGACCTATTCCTCCTGCTCGTTGGAACGCATTGAGCAAGTCTTATATCGTTGGCTAGAATAGTAGTATTGAGTTTCACCTGACACGAATTCTCGGAGCCAGTGGACGAAAAAATGGTGAGCCACAGTCTCGGGTAAGCAATGGCATATTGGCTGGGCGCTGATCACCTAGCCTGTTGGTTCACGAGTTCCTCAAAGAGATTTGAGTAGGATCAACCGCGGGATGATTCCTGTTCACTCTGCGCTGCCCAAGTAATGGTAGATCAGGTCCCGCCACGGCGGGGCCGCGATTCGGTGCAGCAGCGCGCGGTCCACAGGCTTGCGCCACGGGCTGCCGTCGCGCAGGGCGATGCCGTATGGCTCTGTCTGCAAGGTCTGCGGTAGGACGGTGATCTTCCCGGCATAAGGTTCACTCCGTGCGACATAACGCAGGTATGGTGCATCGCTCAGCACGGCCTGCGCGCGGCCGGTCAGCAGAGCCTCTAACAAGTCTTTCAGGGGCACGCGGATGTAGTCGATGCGGCGTTGCCTCAGGTAATCTTCGCTGGAGGTGCTGGCAATCACGGCCACGTGGAGGCGGCGGAGGTCATCCGGCCCGCGCACTACGAAGCCGCCAGACCCCGTGTCCAGGCGTTCCGCGGTAAGGATCGAAGCCATTGAGGCGGTGAACCACGACACCAGAAATAAGCTGACGAACATCCACGTGATCGCCACCAGTCGGCCGGCTGGGCTGCGCGGGGCCAAGTCGCCGTAGCCTACGGTTGTCATTGTCACCGCGCTCCACCAAAGGGCGGAGCCAATGCCCCGGTGTGCCTTGCCATCGCCGCCAAACTCCTTCGGGTTGCCCTTGTGCTCCAGCGCCCAGATGAGCAGTGCCACCAGCACCAGCGAGACAAACAGTGCTGCCACGATCCGCCAAAAATTCCACGCGAGCACTCGCCCGAGCCACGACCACAGCCCGCTCGCGCCAGGCGCAGTTTTCAACGCCACGCCGAGTCCGGAGAGGAAAAATGGTTGGGTGAAGTCCAACCGATCTTCGCGCTCTGCGGTGATCGTCAGCGCGCCGATGCTCACGTCCAGCGGGCGGCCCGGAGCGAGGTCGTCGAACAACCCAGTCACGGTGGTCTCGCGGAACTCGGTGTCGATACCGAGGTCAGCGGCGATCCCCTGCCACAACTCCACGCTTATGCCGCTCCAGGAACCGTCCTCGCCCCGCATGCAGAACGGCGGCGACTGGGTCAAGCCCACCACCAATCGCGTCCGCGCGGGCGTCGGAACATGCGTTGGCTCCTGGCTGTAGGCGACGCCGGCGAACGGGAGCAGCGCCGCCAGGACGACGACGGTGACGGCAAAGAGAGAATTGCGGTATGCGATCGCCACGGACGCGAAAGCCGATAGTATTGCGCGACTCGCGTGCGTACTTCCGATTCCAGCGATGCCGCCAATCGCAACTGGCGGCGCGTTGTCCTTTTCCGTGTGCTCTTTAGCTCGCGGTTCTATTACCCAGTCCTGGCGGTGCTCTTCCTCGACCTCGGCCTCAGCGCGACGCAATATACCCTGCTGAATTTTGCGTGGGCGATAGCCATCGTTTGCACGGACCTGCCAGCTGGCGCACTCGCGGATCGGATCGGACGTCGGCCTCTCGTCATCGCGGCCGCGGTCGCTATGCTGATAGAAATGGCGGCTCTTTGCGTAGCGCCGGCCGGCGGCGGGACTCTGCTCTTTCTCCTTTGCCTGGCGAACCGATTGCTCAGCGGGGTCGCGGAGGGCTTGGCAAGCGGCGCTGACGAAGCGCTCGTGTTTGATTCCCTCGCCGAGAGCGGACGATCCGCGGAATGGCCGCAGGTACTCGACCAAGTCA
>JAUTWX010000083.1 GCA_030838385.1 Acidobacteriaceae bacterium | reverse complement strand
GCGACCTGCTGACCATTGCGCCCAAGCTGCTGGCCGAGCTCGAAGCGGATACCGCCGAGCTGCCGCGCAAGCTCGATCCGGCCAAGGCCAAGGACATGAAGATCGACAAGATCCCCATGGACAAGGCGACCTTTGAGAAGATGCACGCAGCGGACCGCATGGCGCACGACAAGCTGAAGGAAGGTATCGAAGGCTTCAGCAAATCCCTCGAGGACCTGGAGAAGCTGCTCGCCAACCGCCTCGCGCAGCTCGAACAGAAGGAACTCGCAACGAAATAAGCAACCGCATCAAGCACAAAGAGGGCAGCCCATCGTGGGCTGCCCTCGTGCTTCTGCAGCGTACATTTGCCACACACGAATCCAGCCCTACTGCGCATACTCGACCATGGTGATGGAGCTGGTGATCTTAGAATGCGTGAAGAGCAACGTCCGCCCATCGCGTGAGGCCGTGAGATTGGCTCCCCAAGGAAGAGGATCCTGCTCGAACGTAAGCACCGGAGTGAGCCGGCGACTCCGGAAGTCGTAAAACTGGATGGCCACCCGCGACCGGGATGGTCCAGATGCCGGCGCCGTCGATCTGGGAATAGTAAAGCGTCTTTCCGTCGTAGGACTCGAGTGGTCCAAAACCTCCGTGGTGGGTGACCTGCACCTCCTGTCCGGTCGCCCACTCGTGCTTCCAGACTTCGAATGCACCGGTTTGGTTGGAAGCAAAATAGATGAATCTTCCGTCTCGCGACCAGCTCGGTACTACGTGGTCGTAATTGCCTGACGTCAGTGAGCGCTGATTGCGGGCGTCCGCATCCATCACGTAGATCTGGCTTGGCGATCCGTTGCGGTTATCAAAGGCGATCGATTTGCCATCGGGTGACCAGCGGGGTGTGCCCGCATGGCCTGTGAAGAAGGTCAACTGTACGGGATCGCCGCCATCAGCATCGCTCTTCCAAATTTCACCGCCCCACCCGCCAAAGCCTGCGGGGGCGGAGCCATAGACGATCTGCGCTCCGTCAGGCGAGAGTTGCGGGGAGTCGCTCTCATTCGCCGAAGAGATCAGACTCTTCACGCCGAGCACCGTGCCGCCCGGCGCCGACAGGTTTGCCTGCGAGATGGTTGTGGGCCGACTCCCGATTTCCCTGACATAGACCAGCCGGCGTCCATCCGCAGACAGCGAGCCCACTTCCGGATACAGCGTCTCTCTCTCGATGGCGCCTCCAGTCGCTTTGACCTGCCAGATCGCAGCCAATCCACCGCGGGAAGAACTGAAGATGATGCGCTGCCCATCCGCTGCCCACATCAGCCCCCAGATGCTCTTGCTTTCATTAGTCAGTTGGCGCGGCTTCCCACCGCTCAGTGAAAGCGCATAGATGTCGCTCACACTTGCGTTTGACCTGCGCATACGGAGGAACGCGAGGGTTTTCTGATTTGGCGAGAGGGTGGGGCGCCAGTCGCCCACGTCGACCGGCGGCGCAGTCAGGCACCGCTTCTCTCCGGTAGCCAGAGTCAGGAGCACAATTCCACGCCCAGCACCCGGCTTGCAGGAACCAACGACGATCAGCGACCTGCCATCGTCCACCCAGACTGGCCAGCCGCCCTCACCGTAGAGGCACGTCGCATCGCCCAGTTTGCGTTGGGGGCCGCCCAGGGCGGGAACGACGAAGACCGCTCCGCCTCTGTCGTCGCAATGGCCGAAGGCGATCAGGCGCCCATCCGGCGACCAACTGGTACAGCAGGAGAAGCCGCTGGCAGCGTGCGTCAGGCGCAATGGCTTTTCCCCACCGATCAGCTGGACGTAGACGTCGCCCCGTTCCGGATTCTCCCCGTCCCACACGTAGGCAATCTCCCTCGCGTCCGGCGAGAGGGCGGGATCGCGAAGCCCTCCTGAAACGCTAGCCAAGGCTACGCTGCGCATTCCCGGCGAAACGGAGAGTGTGTGGCCACTCCTGCGCCCTGCAGGAGTACGCAGATGCCGGACAGCTACTGTGACGAGGATCGCGAAGAGCACCACGCCGCCCACCGCCAGGCCAGGCTTGAGATATCGAGGCCGTCCTTCTTTCGGTCTTTGCGACAAATCCTCCGATGTAGTCGCGCTACCAGCAAGCGACGGATCAGGCCTCTCCTCGGACACCATGACATCGGCGAGGAATCGATAACCGACGGTAGGCACCGTAGCGATGAAGCGAGGCTCCCGCGTGTCCTCGCCCAACAGCCGACGCAGCAGTGCGATGCTGCGCGTCAGCGAATTCTCGGAGACAGATGTCTCCTGCCAGACGGCATCCAGCAGTTCGTCCTTAGTGACCAGCCTGTGGGGGTTGCGCAGCAGAAACAGCAACACCCGAAAGGCCTTCGGCTCAACCGGAATCGTCTCCCCACCGCGGACGAGACAGAACTCCCGCTCCTGCACCTCGAATTCCGCGAAGCGAAAGATGAGGCCCTTTTGCTCCGTCATGAATTCATCACCTGCCTTCAGCGAATGATCAGGACTCCGTCATGACCATGCCGGCACACGGACGGAGAGTTCACCCCAGCCATAACGGCCGAGGTGATCTCCAGTGTTCAAGTCCAGCCTGTCGGTCCTTGCGAGTCTCTTCTGCTGTCTGCTTCCAACCGCCTTCGCAGAGGCGCATTGTCCAGGAAACGTCGCCAGTGTACATGTCCGCCATATCCAAGGCTCCATCACAATCGCCCCGGTCGAAATCAACCACACCGGGCCCTATGACTTCATGGTGGATACCGGGTCGCAGATCACCACGCTCGAACCAAGACTCGCCTCTGAGCTGCATCTGCGAACCGAAGGTACGGCCGGCATCATCGGCGTTGGCTCTCACGCGACCACTACCTACGCCCATCTCGATCTGATCGAAATCGGTCAGCACGCGGTAGCCAAGCCGGTCGCCTTTGTTCAGGACATCAGCCATCTGCAGGCATCGGACCCTCGTATCCGCGGCGTTCTTGGCGGAGACATCCTGCGCCACTTCGATGTCCTGCTCGATCAGGATAAAAACCTGCTGTGCCTCGATTCCGAAGGAATCATGCAGGGGTTGGTCCGCGGTGAGCGGATTCCGCTCGCAACGCCGCCAACCGGAGACGGCAGCGGTTCAGTTGCTGAGCCGCTCATCGCAGAGGTTCATCTCTCACGCCTGCCCAATCGCGCGCTTTATCTACTGATCGACTCCGGCGCAAACGTACCGTATCTGTGCGACAGCTCACGCGGTTCCGCGCCATCCATTGGAGGCCGGGCCATGCATGTCTCAAGTGACAACGGTCCGGGTCGCGATTTTATCGTCCTGCCTGCTCAGGATATGCAGATCGGCAGCAGCGTCGTTCGCCAGATATCGTTTGTCAGCCCCATCGGCCACAGAACAGAGAAGTTGAACGTCGATGGTATGTTGCCAACCGGCCTCTTCCGCCGTGTCTACATCTCCTACCTCAACAAATTCATCGTCCTTGAGGCCTGGCAGTCGCCGAACAGGGAGACGACATGGCCATGAGCGTGCGTGAACGGGCTGAAATCGGCAAGCGTCGCGCTTCGTTGCAGGACTTCCCATCCGCTTCAGCAGAGACCGGCTCACAGCCATTCCTGTCTCGGCTCAAGGGTTTTGAACCGCACCGTTTTTCAGCGCCCACTCCACAAATCCTTCCGGTGCATTTTTCACTCCGGCGATGTTGGCCGTGGTCACTTTCTTCAGTTGCTTCCACTGCATGTTCCGCAGATCTGCAAATCTCAGATCCGCGCCGCTGATATCTGCATCGTCGAGCTTTGCCCCAACAAGATCGCTTCCCCACAGGTCGACATCCGTCATGTTTGCGGATTGAAAGGAAGCATTTGCGAGGCTGCTTTCGCGGAAATTCGCGAAATGCAGGTCGGCATTCGTGAAATCAGCCGACTTCAGATCGCTGCGACGCAAATCCGCACCGCTGAAGTCAGCCCGCAACAGGTTTGCGCGCTCAAGCTTCAGCCCTTGCAGGAATGCCGACGATACGTCCACGCCGACCAGGGGAACTCCGTCTGCGTTCAGTTCCTGTAGCGCTTCGATACGGCCGCCGCTGCCGCCCTTACCCTGCGCAGTATTGATCACCTGCCAGGCCTGGTAGTGCCTTTGTTTGATGCGGTTGCCAGATTCGCTGAAATAGAAGACGACGGCCACCAGAATCGAGAAACGCCCTAGATAGTCGAGTACTTCGAGAAAGCTCCAGTGACTCAGGAGATAGGCCACCCAGTCCCA
>JAUTWX010000080.1 GCA_030838385.1 Acidobacteriaceae bacterium | reverse complement strand
CGGAGCTTTCGTCGTGGTGGCCGGGGGCTCGGTCGCCTAATACGTGGAGGCGGAGGAAATTTGTCGAGCCGGTTAATGTGCGAGTACCGGCGACGATGCCTAATATCTCCTGCGGCTTCATGAAGCCAGCCGCGGTGAGAATGTCTTCGGCCTCTTCCACCATGGATTCGGTGGTGGACATTTTGGCGCAGCCGATGGGGTGTACGCCCCACAGCAGGTTCATGCGGCGGATGACCTTGGGCACGCTGGAGAGCGCGAAGATGGGCGGCTTGGGACGCCACTTGGAGAGCTGGCGCGCGGTGGCGCCGGTCTCGGTGAAGACGGCGATAGCGGCGATGTCGAGATCCTCGGCGGCATGTGCCATGGACTCGCAGATGGTTTCCGAGATGGAGAGCCGCACATTCGTCGAGCGCCGCCGGTAGGCGGATGGATCGGCAAACATGACGGCTTCGCTTTCGACGACGATGCGGTCCATCATCTTGACGGCTTCGACGGGATACTTGCCGGCGGCGGATTCGGCGGAGAGCATGACGGCGTCGGTGCCGTCGTAGACGGCGTTGGCCACATCCGATGCTTCGGCGCGCGTGGGGCGCGGGTTCTCGATCATGGATTCGAGCATCTGGGTGGCGGTGATGACCGGCTTGCGGTATTCGCCGGCGCGGCGGATGACGTGCTTCTGTAGCGCGGGAACCTTTTCCGGCGGCACCTCCACACCCAGATCGCCACGCGCGACCATCACACCATCGGCGATTTCAAGGATGCCTTCGAGGTGCTCGATGGCCTGCGGCTTTTCGAGCTTGGCGATGAGCCAGACGTCGCCGCCAAGGGCGCGAGCGCGATCGCGGGTGTACCGCACGTCCTCCGCAGTGCGGACAAAGGAGACGGCGACGGCATCGACGTCATTGTCGATGCAGAACTTGAGGTCGATCTCGTCCTTCTCGGTGAGCGAGGGCGTCTTCACCGAGATGCCGGGGAGGTTGATGCCCTTGTTTTCGCCCAATGTGCCGCCGTTGATCACTGTACATTCGACATCGTCGCCGCGGATGGCGGTGACGCGCAGCTCGATGAGTCCGTCGGAGAGCAGGATGCGCGCGCCGGGGGTGAGGTTCTCAGCCAGCGTGGGGAAGGTGGTGCTGACAAGCGTGGCCGTTCCGAGGATGTCGCGCGGCGTGATGGTGAGCGACTGGCCGGTGGTGAGCTGCACGGGCTTCTTGTCCACCAGCTTGCCGGTGCGGATTTTGGGTCCCTGCAGATCGCCCAGGATGCAGAGCGGCTTGTTCTCGTCCTTCGCCACGTCGCGGACCATCTTGATCAGCTCGAGCTTCTGCTCATGGCTGCCGTGCGAGAAGTTCAACCGGGCGACGTCGAGGCCAGCGCGCACGAGCTGGCGGAAGGTGACCTCGTTGCTCGAAGCAGGGCCCAGCGTAGCGACAATCTTGGTACGTCGACTATCTACAGCGGCGAAGGGCGATCCATCTGAAACAGGCAGCATCCGTGAAAACTCCGGCCCCTTGCCATTTTGGCGGGGCTGTTATGTGGTCTTACCGACGTTGCCATTCTAGAGCAGATTGCCCATTGTCTGTCCCATTGGGTTCCACGCAGAGCGGCTTTTCTTGACGGAAAAGCCGCGTACGCCTCCGCTGGTTCGGCAGGCACTTGTGGGAAATCCGCTCCACTCGCACGGCGCGGGTTGCCTGCATCTCCTCAGGGCAGAATGAATTCCTGCTGCTTTAAAGCAAAGGCACAGATACGGTAACGTGGAAAGATCTGCTATGAGCAGCCGTTCCTTGATAGAACGGCTGCGTTCGGATCTGTGCCCTGCATTACACCGTCTGTGCCTTTGCTGGTGAGGGAATGCTCTCAGCCTGCGCGATGTGATCGGCTTCCACCTGCGCGTTGTACTCCGCGCCCAGAAAGACAGCGAGCGCGGTGATGTACAGCCACACCAGCGTTGCGACAGCGGTGCCGAGCGATCCATAGATGATGGTGTAGTCGGCAAAGCGCGTCACATACCAGCCGAAGACCAGGGTGGTGACGAACCAGATGACCGCCGACATCGCGGCGCCAGGCAGGACATCGCGCCAGCTCTGACGGCGCGGCGTGCCCAAGCGATAGATCACCGCAAGCACGACCGCGGTACACAGGATGGCGATGGACCAGCGCGACATCCGCCACAGGAAGAGCACGTAGGGCTCGAAGCTGTGGGCGGCGACGTCGATGACCCAAATTTCGAACTGATGGCCGAAGGCGACCAGCGCGGTGGAGAGCGCCATGGGGACGAGGCAACTGGGGATGAGCACCAACGCGGTGACACGTTCGCGGGTGGGGTTCCACTCCGTGCGTGCGTCGTCGAAGATAGGAGAGGCGAAGGCGCGGCGGAAGCCCTGCATGAAGGAGGTCATGAGGCCCATGCAGCCGAAGAGCGTGACCAGTGTGGCGGACGTGACGGCCTGCAAAGAGCGGACATGCTTGGCGTTGAAGTAGTCCTGGATGGCGTCGATGGCGTTGCCGGGGAGGAAATCGGCGAGCGCGGCGCGAATTTCGCCGATGAGGGTGTCGCTCTGCGGCACCAGGGCGAGCACCGTGGTGACCACGAGCAGAGCCGGAAACAGGCCTAGGATGGCCGAGTATGCTGCCGCCCGTGCGAGCGTCAGCACATCGTGAGAGAGCGCGTGGAGCGTGGCGCGCCGCAATTGTTGGAGGGGACGCAGCATTCCTGCCTCTAAGGGTACCGCCCCGGCGCCGCCGGAGAAAGCACTTTGCGCTGCGGTGGGGTAGGCAGATTAGGTGCCTGCGCAGACCACGATTCGATGGCTGCAAACGGTTTTTAAGCAAAAGCTACAGATGCTGTGATGTGGAGAGACTTGTTCTGTGCAGCCGTTCCTTGAGAGAACGGCCGCGTTCGCAGTCGCGTCCTACCTTACACTGTCTGTGCTTTTGCTCGAGGGTCGGGTGCAGATTATGAGAGACGCGCGGGCAGCCACAGGCCGTGCGCACTGTTAGGATTACGGTTGGCGCTGCCCACCACAGGAGACTACCTGTTGAACTATCCGCTTCGCCGTTCCATTGCATCCGCTGCTGTCGCAGTTGTGCTCTCGTCCATTACGGCATTTTGGGGCACGCCATTTGAGGGCACGGCATTTGCGAGCCCGGAATTTCCCGGCCTGGGACGCAAACACAAGGCAGCTCCGGCGGCGCCACCGCCAACCACGCCGCACGCAAGTGCGCAGCTTGCGGACAAGAAGCTGAACGCGCGCGTCGACACAATGCTGGCGCAGATGACGACGGATGAGAAGATCGGGCAACTGACGCAATATACGGGCGGCAGCACCATCACCGGCCCGACGGGCGAGAAGCTCGATTTCGATGCGATGCTGGCCAAGGGTGAGATCGGCTCGCTGTTCAATGTGACCGGCGCAAAGGAGACGAACCACTACCAGCATATCGCTATGGAACAGTCACGGTTGCATATTCCGCTGCTCTTCGGGCTGGATGTGATTCACGGCCACCGCACCAC